>LCCW01000036.1 GCA_000998185.1 Candidatus Kuenenbacteria bacterium GW2011_GWA2_42_15
TCGGGCTTTTATTTTTGGCCAAAATATGATAAAGTGAATTTAATAAAAATATTCATATTTTCAGTAATTTATGATTAACAATAGCCCATATACGCCCACTATCGGTCTTGAAATTCATACCCAGCTTAAAACTAAAAGCAAAATGTTTTGCGGTTGCGCCAATACTTCTTCCAAAATCGGCGTTGAAGAATTAAAGTCCAACAGTCACATCTGCCCCGTCTGCACTGGCCAGCCCGGCACCCTGCCGGCGATCAACGGCGAAGCCGTGAAAATGGTGGTCAAAACCGGTCTGGCTTTGAATTGCGCCATTGCCAAGCATTCAAAATTTGACCGCAAAAATTATTTCTATCCCGATCTGCCCAAAGGCTACCAAATTTCCCAATATGACCAGCCGCTTTGCGCCAACGGTCTTTTGGTTATTGGTGACAGCCGGATTGGCATTGAACGGATTCATTTGGAAGAAGACACCGGTCGGCTTATTCACGATCAAAATGACGCCGATTCTTTGGTTGATTTAAACCGCGCCGGCATTCCGCTTATGGAATTAGTCACCAAGCCGGACATTCATACCGCTGGCGAAGCCAAGGAGTTTTGCCAGGAACTGCAAAAAATTTTTCGCCAGCTTGATGTTTCTGACGCCGATATGGAAAAAAGTCAGTTGCGCTGCGAAGTCAATATTTCTCTAAGCGACACCAGCAAGCTTGGCACTAAAGTTGAAGTTAAAAACCTAAATTCTTTTAGGTCTGTGGAACGGTCAATTGAATATGAAATTATCCGTCAGACAAAATTATTATCATCGGGCGAAAATATTATTCAGGAAACTCGCGGTTGGTCTGATCGCGATCAAAATACTTATTCACAGAGAAATAAAGAAGAAGCTCATGATTACCGTTATTTTCCAGAGCCGGATTTGCCCCCGATTAATTTGACTGATGAAGAAATAGCGCACATTGAACGCACATTACCCGAATTACCCCAAGCTAAAGTCGCCAGATTTGTTGAACAATATGACTTTTCATCGTTAGACGCCAAACTGATTATTGCTGATAAAAAACTGGCTGATGGCTAATTGGCTGATCAATAAATTACCGCCGATTATGACGGCGAAGAATCACACCTTTGCCGATTGCCCCTTGACGCCGGAAAATTTTGCCGAATTTATTACCTTGATTTATAAAAATAAAATCAATTCCAAAAACGCCGTGGAAATTCTTGTCCGCATGGTGGAGAGCGGGGGCGACCCAACTGATATTTTAGAAGATCAAGGTTTGCGTCTTTTGGAAAATGTTTCCGACATTGAACCGATCATTGATAAAATTATCAAGGACAACCCTGATCAAGTTGACCAATTTAAAAAGGGTAAAACCGTCATTCTGCAATTTTTAATCGGTCAAGTGATGAAAGAAACTCACGGCAAAGCCAATCCCAAAATGGCCGAAGACTTGTTTATCCAAAAACTCACCTAATTTTTATGAAGAAAAAAATCATTATTCCCGTTGCCGTTATTATCGTATTGGTCGCGCTCTTTGGTATTTTTGGTCGCGGCAAACCCACGGTTGAATACACGGCCGCCAAGGTTGAAACCGGTGAAGTCATTCAAACCGTTGACGCTACCGGTTCAGTCGCTTCCGCCGAGGCTATTAATTTGAATTTTAAAACTACCGGTAAAATCACCTCACTCAAAGCAAAAGTCGGGGACAAGGTTAAAGTCGGCGATATTTTAGCCACCTTGGATACTGCGGCTTTGGCAAGCCGAGTTAGCGAAGCCAGCAGCGCCGTCATTGAAGCCAAAGCTAATTTGGAAAAAATTATGTCTGGCGCCATTCCGGAAGATGTTCGCGTTTCCGAGCTGACCGTAGCTCAAAAAAAACAAGATTTATCAATGGCCGAAAATAGTCTTGCCAACCTGAAAATCAGCCGCGATATTGAATTAAAAAATTTAAAAAATACCGCCATCATCACTATCAATAATGAAATCATCGTAGCCGAACACGCTATCCAAACAGCCAAAGATACGCTTAATTATGAAGATGCCACTGACACCCTGGCCATTTTGGGTAAAAGTACTCTTGCTGCCTCAACCAACAGTCATCTTGCCGCTGTCAGTTCCGTCAACTCCGCCAAAGCGCAAACCGCTGTCTTGAATGCCATCTCTTCTGACGCCGATGTTTTGGCCGGCGTGGAAATTACCAAAACCGGATTGGATAGTGTTAGACAATATCTCTCGGACAGCTTCGCGGTTTTAGGCGTCACCATTACAAGCAGCGAGCTTACCCAAACCGAACTTGATACTTTGATCTCCAATATTCAAACAGAACAGGCTAATATCTCCACGGCCAAGACCGCCCTGCAAACGGCTGAAGCCAATTGGACCAATAAACAAACCTATTATACCGACCAAATTACCAAGGGCGAAGACGCGGTCAGCGCGTCAAGCGACGCCTTGAGTTTAGCCGAAGCGCAACTATCGCTCAAAAAAGCCAAACCGCAATCGTATGATATAAAATCCGCCGAAGCCGGTGTGGCCAGAGCTGAAGCCAATTTGGCTTTAGCCGAAGCTAATCTCTCGGAAGTCATCATCAGGGCCTCGGTAGACGGCTTGATTACGGAAGTTAACAATAAAATCGGTGAACAAAATTCTCTGGCTGAATCGGTCATTAAAATAATTGGTGAATCTAAATTGGAGGTTGAGGCCAATATTCCAGAATCTGATGTTGCTAAAATAAAAGTCGGCCAGCATGTCAAAGTCACGCTTGATTCTTTTGGTGAGGATCAAATTTTTCCCGCTGTTGTTACTTTTGTCAATCCCGCGGAAAAAATTATTCAAGATGTGGTTTATTACGAAGTGAAAATTCAGTTCAATGAAAACATTGAGGCGGTCAAACCGGGTATGACCGCCAATATCACGGTGGAAACCAACCGCGCCGATGGCGTGCTTCGGGTGCCTCTGCGCGCCGTCAAACAAAAAGACGGCATTAAAGTGGTGGAAGTTTTAGTTAATGGGGAGCCGGAGGAAAAAACCGTCACCGTTGGTCTAAGAGGCGACGAATATATTGAAATCAGCTCCGGCTTGAGCGCGGGAGAAGATATTATTACCTTTACTAAAACCAAATAATTATGCCGCGGGAAACACTGATTAAATTGCAAGATATTTGTAGAGATTTTGAAAATGACGGGGTGGTGACCAAGGTTTTACACCACCTTAATTTTGAAATTAAAAACGGCGAATTCGTCGCCATTATGGGCCCATCCGGTTCCGGCAAGTCCACGCTCATGCATATTTTGAGTTTTCTTGATCGCGTCAGTTGCGGTCAGTATTATTTTAACAGTGAAGACACTAGTGAATTTAATGATGACAAATTGGCCGCCTTGCGCAACAAAAAAATCGGTTTTGTTTTTCAGTCCTTCAATCTCCTGCCGCGTACCACCGTTTTGAATAATGTTATTTTGCCGCTGGAATACAACGGCGCCAAAGACAAAAAAACCGCGGCTGAAGCGGCGCTCAAAGCTGTTGGCCTGGAACACCGTCTCAATTATTTTTCCAATCAGCTTTCCGGCGGAGAAAAACAGCGCGTGGCCATTGCCCGCGCTCTCGTCAATAATCCGGATGTCATTTTTGCCGATGAACCGACTGGTAATCTTGACTCCAAGTCAGGGGCGCAAGTCATGGAAATTCTGGTTAAATTAAACGAGGAAGGCAAAACCATCATTCTTGTCACTCACGAACAATACACGGCCAATGCGGCTAAACGGATTATTAAACTCAAAGACGGTGAGATTGTCAGCGACGAAATGGTAGCCGAGAGGACGGATGTGAAGAATGGACTGGTAAAATAATTTTTAATGTCAGAATTTTCAATTTTCAAACAATTGACTTAATTTCAGAATTTTAAAATTAGTTAATTAAAAATTGAAAATTAAAAATTTTGGTATCATTTTTTATGACCGTTTTTTCTTCCTTCAAACTTTCACTCACCACCCTTGGCGCCAATAAAAAGCGCTCTTTTTTAACCATTTTTGGCATCGTGATTGGCGTGGCCGCGGTGATTATCATTATGTCCGTTGGCGCTGGCGCGCAAAGTTTAATTTTTAATCAAATTAGTTCCCAGGGTTCAAATTTAATCGGCATCCTGCCCGGTTACAGCGATGAAAACGGTCCGCCGGCTTCGGCGATGGGCGTGGTGGTGACGAGTCTAAAAGAAAGCGACGCCGAAGCGCTGGCTAAAATCAAAGAAATCACCGCCGTAGCTAGTTATGTCCGCGGCGTTGATACGGCCAAATGGCAAAACCAAAGCATAGACGCTACTTTTGTCGGCGTGACTCCAGGCTATGTTGATGTGGAGGAAATAGCGCTCTCAAGCGGTAATTTTTTTAACGAGGCTGACAATAGTTCTTTGGCGCGAATCACGGTTTTGGGTTTTGAGGCGGCCAAGGATTTATTTGGTGAACAAAATCCTTTAGGCGAAGATATAAAAATCAAAGGTATCAGTCTCAAGGTTATCGGCGTGGTGGAAAAAAGGGGAGTGGTCGCGTTTCAAAACCAAGATGAATTGATTTTTTTGCCGCTCCTGACCGCCCAAAAATTACTTTTGGGCATCAATTATATCAGTATGATTCGCGCTAAAGTCATTAATGATGCCGAGGTGCCGTTTGCGCTTGACCAAGCCAAACAAATGCTTCGCGAAAGGCACGACATTACCAATCCGGACGAAGACGATTTTAGCGCGCGCGCCAGCGCTCAGGCCCTGGACGCTCTAAAGCAAATTACCAATGCTTTGAAATTTTTTCTGGCCGGCATCGCCGCCATTTCTCTCATCGTCGGCGGCATCGGTATTATGAATATTATGCTGGTCGCGGTCAACGAAAGAATGAAAGAAATCGGACTGCGCAAAGCCGTCGGCGCTACGGAGAAAAATATCCAGCAGCAATTCCTGGTGGAAGCCGCCGTAGTTACTCTCACGGGCGGCGTCATTGGCATTATTATAGGCGTGCTTTTTTCCGGTCTGATTGCGATCGTAGCCAACTATCTTGAATATCAATGGGACTTTGTCGTCACTGTTCCTTCTATTCTCTTAGGCGTTTCTATCTCTTGCCTGATTGGTGTTATTTTCGGTTGGTATCCGGCCAAACGCGCGGCCAGTCTGGAACCGGTGGAAGCGCTAAGACATGAATAAAATTATTGTTTTCTTGCTTTCTTGTTTTATTGTTTTTATGACCTTCTTTTCTCCCTTAAAAATTGCTTACCGAGCTTTAAAAGCTCATAAAGTTCGTTCGGCTTTGACCGTGCTTGGTCTTTTGATTGGCGTTTCCTCCATCATTATCGTCATGAATATGGGCCAAGGCATCAAGGGTTTTGTTTTAAAACAGGTGGAAATTTTTGGTTCCGATTTTATTCAAGTGGAAGTTAAGGTGCCGTCCACGGCCAAAAATTCTTCGGCGAATGCCATGAATATGGCGCAGGGCGTGACCATTACCACCATGAAAACCGATGACGCCGAGGCCGTGGGCAAGCTGCCAAATATCAGGGGCTATTATGCTGGACAGATGGGCCAAGCGATTTTGTCGCGCGCTGGTGAAACCAAAACTGCGATTCTCTGGGGCGTTTCTGAAACATTTTTCCAATTAAGCAAAATTAAAATCGCCTCGGGTCGGGAATACACCCTGGAAGAAGATCGTTCTGAAACGCGCGTTGTCGTGCTTGGTAACACGCTTAAAGAAAAATTATTTGGCAATGATGATGTTCTGGGACAGTGGGTAAAAATCGGCAACAAAAATTTTCGCGTTATCGGGATTCTTGAAAAACAAGGCACGGGCTCGTTTTATGATATGGACAGTGTTGCCTATTTGCCGCTTCGGACTTTGCAAAAACAAGTGATGGGCGTGGATTATATTATGTATTTTACGGTTTACATGAAAGATAAAAATTTGGCGGCGCAAACCGCCGTGAATATTGAGGAAACCATGCGCGCCAGGCACAAAATTACCGATCCCAAAAAAGACGATTTCGCCGTTACCACGACCGAAGAAGCTATGGGTATGATCAATGTTATTACCGGCGGCATCACTTTGCTTCTGGCCGCCATCGCCGGCATTTCGCTTTTGGTTGGCGGGGTCGGCATTATGAACATTATGTATGTTTCGGTTTTGGAACGCACCTATGAAATCGGTTTGCGGAAAAGCGTCGGCGCCACCAAAAGCAATATTTTATGGCAATTTTTATGGGAGGCGATTTTCTTAACTTTTATGGGCGGGCTTATCGGCGTTATAATCGGCACTCTTGTCAGTTTCGGGGCGTTCTTCGCGGCCAAAAGTTTCGGTTTTGACTTTGGCCTTAAATTCTCCTGGCCCGGTTTGATTTTGGGTGTTGGTTTTTCAGTAATTACCGGTCTGATTTTTGGCGTTTATCCGGCCCGGCGCGCCGCAAACCTTGATCCGGTGGAAGCGTTGAGATACGAATGACAAGAAAGCATACGGCTTCGCAGCCTAAACAAAAAAGTAAACCAAGTTAGCGCCAGTCGGATCAAAAAATAATAATAAAGCGACTCCTGCCTATATTTTTGCGCGCCACCCACTGTCATCCTCGGGCTTGACCCGAGCATCCAGTTTCCGCCAGCTGGTGAATTGTTTGTTTGTTTATTTCTTTCTGGATTGTCCCGCCAAGCGGGACAATGACAATCGCGCCAAGAAAGAACTAAAATTTATTCGCATAAACGGATGGCTGCAAGGTTACAAACCAAACCCCTGATCGCCCCGAGTATTTACTTGTCCATCAAAAAATACTATAATTACCATAAATAAATCAACAAATTATTTTATGAAAAAATTACTCGCCTTTCTCATTCTTTTAATTGTTCTAAGTCTGCCATTTAGTTCTGTTAATGCCATAAGTCTTACGGACAATGTCGCTTGCCTCGGCGACGGCAATTGCACGCCCTGCGATCTTTTGACCGTCGCTTTCAATTTCGCCAAATTCATTTTTGTTTCCATGGCCGCTCTGGTGCTTTTGTTTATTTTATGGCAATCTCTTTTTTTGGTTTTAAATATGGGCAACGAGGAAACGGTTAAAACCGCCAAAGACAAAATAAAAAACACCCTGATTGCCGCGCTTATTATTCTCGGCGCCTATTCCATTGTGGCTCTCGCTATTAATATTTATTCCGACAATTTACCTGGCAGTAAAAATACTGGCTGGTGGGCAAAAGGCTGGTGGACCGGCCCGGTTTGCCCTTCTGGCAAAAGGCCGGAAACCATCCAAAGCACCGGGGCGGTCACCGAAGGTTGCGGGCATGATATTGGCGTACCCTGCAACTGCTCTGATTATTTTGATGGTTGTCATTGTGGCGGAATTCCAACTTCCGCCGGAATAAACGCTTGGCAGTGTGAAGACGCCTCTATTGAGCTGGAACAATTATTAGTATGTTTTAAAAGAGAAGTAGGTAAAGAAGGCTTAACCCTTTTTAAGATCACCTCTATCAGCGATGATGATGGCTTAAATAACTGTCGCACTGCCTATGTTGCCTGTCCGACTGGCAGTAATGGAGTAGGTTGTTGTGATCACATGAAAGGGTCTTGCCATTATGGCGGATCAGGCGGCATCAATGGCTCTTTTGCTGCTGATTTTGGCGTGGGACCACCTACTCAAGTGAATTTTCGCGCCATCACGGGGAAATACAAAAGTATAGTAAAAAGATGCGGGGGTAATTATATTGATGAAACAGAAATAGCTGGAGTGCCGCGGCACTTTCACATTTCAGCCGAAGCTTGCAGCGGTGAATAATTCTCGTTGGTTCAGGCTCCCAAGGTTGGTTCAGGGCTCTGTCCTGAACCAGAGATTTCGGGA
>LCCW01000037.1 GCA_000998185.1 Candidatus Kuenenbacteria bacterium GW2011_GWA2_42_15
GGATCAATGCCAAAGGGCGTGATTAAAATTTGGAACAGAACCCCGGCGCTCGCCAAACCGCCGGAGGCAAAAACATCGTTGATGACCCGATAACCGGCGGAGACGAAAGCACCATAAAGAATTTGATTATAATAAAACAAAACAACAAACGGAACGAATCCGGCGGCCAGAAACAAAACAAAACCAGGCCAGTGAATTTTTTTGAAATTCAAGATTAAAATAAGCAAAACAGTCAGGGCGACCCAGACAATTTCTGAAGTGCGTGTAATCAGCGCGAAACCGACAAGAAGGCCAGAAAGGAGATAAAAAAAGAATTTTGAATTTTGAATTTTGAATTTTGAATTTATTTGTCCCTCTCTGAGGGATCCGCCTTCATCTGACGCATAATTATTCACGCTCAAGTTGGCGGAGAAATTGTCTCCCTTCGGGAGATCCTCCGTAGGGGGAGAAATTGTCCCCCTTTGGGAGATCCCCCGTAGGGGGAGAAATTGAAAATTGTTGCAAGAGCGGTTCGCTAAAACTTTCCACAAGAAATAAAGCCCAATAATTAGCAGGCTGGCAAAAAATACATTGTGGTACATTCCCCGGCAGGAATAGTAAAACCAAGCCGGGCTAAAAGCCAAAAGAGAAGCGGAGATAACGGCAATGGGACGCGACTGAAAAATTTTTTCAAGCAGCAGATAAAAAAAGAAAACACCGAGCGCGGAAAAAAACGGCGTCAGATACGGCACGATTCCAAGACTAAAAATTTTGGCCAAAGAACCGTAAATAAAAATCAAACCAAGAAAAGAGCCAGGCGCATTTTTGCCGTCAATAACATTAACGCTCCGCGGATGAATCAGATTATTACCAACTGAATTTAGCTCTTCAAAATAATAAAGCGGTTGGCCCGCGGCAAATTGCCTGATCCAGAAGTAATTGGCGGTTTCGTCAGGAGAAGAAAATTTGGGATTGTCCACTGCTCCGGACGGTTTAATTGTGAGCAGATTAAAATGGGCGTAAATACAAAAAAACACCAGGCAAAATAGCCCTAAAAATACGGCTTCTTTGTGTTTAATCAGCCAGTTTAACATACCTTAATTATGGCGGAAAATTGGGGAAAAGTAAAATTCAATCAGCGAGACAAGCGAGTTCAGCGAGTTAAGCCAGATCAATATACAAAAGCTAAAAAAAATAGGCCGTCTCAAATGAGATGGCCCAAAAAACTAGTGATTGTGTTGAATTCTATTCTTTCACTGACCGCTTCACCATCTCCCACATTTCTGGATGCCCCTGCTCTTTCATCCAGAAAATCCATTCAACTCCCCAAATGAAAACGATCGTAAACCCGGCCTTTTTTACCGCTTCAAGGTTCTGCCATGGACTCCCTGGCAAAGCTGTAGCAATTCAGCAATAGGCAGACAAACAGAACCAATTTCATCAATTTCATGGTTTGTTCCTCCAAAATTTTTCGAGCTTGTTAAAGCGGGGTTAAAATTCGGAATAATTCGGGCGAGTTCTCTACCGCTTAGCCCACTGCGGAGCACGGCGGGCGCGCTTCAAGCCCGATTTCTTTCTTTCTTTAGCGCGCGGGTCGCGAGTGATAAAACCAGCGGCGCGTAGAGCCGGTTTATAGCTGTCGGTTATTCTAACCAAGGCGCGGGCAATGCCCAAACGGCAGGCTTCAGAGCCGGATTGTAAGCCGCCGCCAACAACTTTTATTTCCGCGTCAATCTTACCCAAAAGGCCAACGGCTTCAAGCGGCAGTTCTAAATTTTCAGCATAAAGCGGATAGCTGTAAAAATCTTTATAGTTCTTACCGTTAACTATAAATTTGCCAGAGCCATTTTCAAAAAGCTTAACCTTGGCAATAGAGGTTTTCCGGCGGCCAAGACCATAATAATACACGCTGGTTTTGGCTTCTGTTTCCTCCGCTTGTTTTTCTGTTTTTTTAGTTGGCATAATTTATTTAATAATCAATCTTTTCATAATGTCGGAGCGAAGGTGGTTGCCGGGCAGCATGCGATAAACGGAGCGGCGAAGGATTTCGCCCCAGCCTTTATCCATAACAATGGCTTTCATTGTGGTTTTTTTGAGTCCGCCCGGACGGTCGGAGGATTTGTAGTAAATTTTGTCGTTAAACTTATTGCCGGTAACTTTTATTTTATCAACATTTTCCACAATCACGGTATCGCCCAAATCAAGATTTCTTTCAAACTCCGGTTTGTGCTTGCCGCGCAATAAGACGGCAATGCGACTGGCAAGCCGGCCCAAGATCTCTCCCTCGGCATTGATGGTATGTTCTTTTCTTTTAAGCGCTTGAATCATAAAATTAAACGAATTCAATAATCGCCATTTTGGCGGCATCACCGCGGCGAGGCTCCAATTTGATAATTCTTAAATAGCCGCCCTGACGGGCCTGATATCTCGGTCCCAAAACCTCAAGGAGCTTTTTAACGACTTTTTCTTTAGCCAAAGCCTTGAGCAGCAAGCGGCGATTGGCGAGATTGTCAATCTTGGATTTCGTAATCATTTTCTCCACAATAGGCCTGATGGTTTTGGCTTTAACCAGAGTGGTTTTGATCTTTTCGTGCACAATCAAAGAGCTTGCCAAGCTTCTGATCAGGGCATTTCTTGAACCAAGGTTTCTGCCTAATTTTACGCGCTTCTTTTGATGTCTCATAACTGAAATTATTGACTGTCTTTTTTGGGGCGACCTCTTTTCTTTTTGATTTTAGTCTCGTCAGACGATAGCTCGTCGATCTCTTCATCGCCGGACGATTCTTCGGCCGACACTTCTTTGCCATCGGTCTTAATCACCGTTTCTGCTTTCGCTTTGACTTCAACTTCTTTATTTAAGGATAAAGAATCAAACTGTTCTTTTAAAATGTCCACGGCCAGACCAAAGGCTTCTTCACAAGTAATGGCGCCATTGGTTTCTAGGGTGAGAACCAATTTATCCCAGTTGGTCATCTCACCGACGCGAACATTTTCCGTTTTAGCGTTAACATAACTAATGGGCGTATAAATGGCGTCAATAGCAATATGGCCGATGTCAAGACTGCCGGCAACGCGATTTTCGGTCGGTACATAACCCAGGCCCTTTTCCACAATGCACTCGGCTTCAAAGCTGGCGGCTTTATCGGTCAGGGTGGCAATCTGTAAATTTTTATTGGCAATCGCGACCTGGGTCGGACAATTAAAATCGCCGGCAGTAATTTTGCCTTCACCGGTTTTTTTAAGAATAATCTTCAGCGGCTCTTCCGGCGTACCGGCTTCACCTTCAATTTTTATGTGCACCTGCTTTAGATTTAACAGGATGTCAACGATATCCTCTTTAACATAGGCGAGCGTGGAAAATTCGTGATCAACGCCTTTTATCTTGACGGAAACGATGGCCGCGCCAGGAATAGAAGAAAGCAACACGCGACGAAGTGAATTGCCGACGGTGGTGCCATAACCAGGATATAAAGGCTCAATTAAAAAATCGCCTTTGTAATCAGTTTCCCTGATAAACTCAACTCTGGTAGGGGTGGGTATTGGTTGCATAAAAAATCAAAAATAAAAAAATAAAGACTATAATTTAACGAGAATAAAATTCCACCGTCAGGGTAACATCGGCCAAGAGACCCAGTTCTTCCACCGATGGCTCATCAACGACGACCGCTTCCGCCTTGGTCGCGTCAAAAGAGAGCCATGCTGGAATATTTTTGCCGGCAGTTTCTTTTAATGTTTTGGCGATTAAGCCGTTGCTTTTACTTTTTTCCCTGATGGTAATGACCTCCCTGCTTTTCATTCCGTAAGAAGGCACATCAATTTTTTCGCCATTGACCAAAAAATGTCCGTGAGTAACCAGCTGCCTGGCTTGATCGCGAGAAGTCGCCAAACCAAGACGATAAATGACATTATCCAAACGGCTCTCCAAAAGGACTAAAAAATTGGTGCTGGCATCGCCTTTAATTTTACTGGCTTTAATAAATAAATTATTGAACTGCCGCTCGCGCAAACGATACATTTTTTTGATTTTTTGTTTGGCGGTCAACTGGCGGCCGTATTCACTGCCTTTGCGCGCGTAACCCTTGGGACCATGCATGCCCGGCGGATAATTGCGTCTGGTAATGCCGCTTTTACTCGTCAAATCTCGCTCACCCTTGAGAAAAAGCTTCTCTCCGATGCGGCGACTTTGTCTATCTTTTGGTCCTGTATCTCTGCCCATAAAATATAATTATTATTTTGACTTATCCTGAACATAGTGAAGGATCCCGTGCTAGCTGCTTATTACGAAACTCTTCGCCGCGCTCAAAGTAAATTTATTTTTTAAACCCTTCTCGGTTTTTTGGGACGGCAACCATTGTGCGGTACCGGCGTTACATCCTTAATACTCGCAATCTGCAAACCATTGGCAGCCAGCGCCCGAATGGCGCCTTCTCTAGCCGGACCAATACCTTTAATAAAAACATCAACCTCTTTAATGCCGGAGTCTTTGGATTTTTCAAGGGCGTCTTTGACAACAATACCGGCGGCGTAAGGCGTGGCTTTTTTGGCGCTTTTAAAACCGCATTTGCCGGCTGAAGACCAAGCAATTAAACTGCCATTCTGATCCGTAATAGAAATAATGGTATTGTTGTAACTAGATTTAATGTGAGCCTGGCCTTTGCCTTTCAAAAGCCGTTGGACAACTTTCTGCTTTCTAATTTTTTTGACCGGTGCCGCAACTGCTACCGGAGTATTTTTCTCTTCCATCTTGATTATTGAATAATTTTAAGTTTTTTGGGCCGATTGCTTTTTCCCGGAACCGGCAGTGCGTCTAATGTTGCCGCGAATGGTGCGCGAATTGGTTTTAGTGCGCTGTCCCCTGACCGGCAGTCTTTTGGAATGTCTGGAACCGCGGTAGCAATTTATTTCTTTTAATCTTTTGATATTAGCGAGTATTTCTCTTTTTAACTCACCCTCAACCCTGATTTCTGACTCAATGACTTTTTTCAGTTGATTAACTTCGGCTTCCACAAGATCTTTGCATTTCATGTCCGGATTCAGACCGAGCCGAGTGATGATTTTTTGAGCGGTAGAGCGGCCAATGCCAAAAATATAGGTCAAACCTATGGCTAATCTTTTTTCATTTGGTAAATTAACGCCGGCAATTCTTGCCATAAAATAAACAATTGACAATTAACACGCTGACAATTAACACGCTGACAATTAACACGCTGACGCACTGACAATGACGACGGTTGAGCAATACAGCGGCTTCTTCGCGCAGTCATCAGCTAATTATCGGGTCAAATGTCAGTTGTCAAATGTCAGTTGTCAAATGTGCCAAATTTATCCCTGTCTCTGCTTGTGCTTGGGATTTTTGCAAATAACACACACCCTTTTCTTGCGCCGGATGACCTTACATTCACGACACATTTTTTTTACGGAAGCGCGAACTTTCATATTTTTAATAATTTAATAACGGTAAATAATCCGTCCCTTACCAAGATCGTAAGGCGAAACCTCAATCTTGACTCGATCACCGGTCAAAAGCATGATGTTATTCATGCGCATTCTGCCGGAGAGGTGTCCTAAAATCTCCTGGCCATTGTCCAGTTTGACACGAAAACTGGCAGCCGGTAGCAGTTCAATGATTTCACCATCCATTTCTATAAAGCCCTTCCGGTTGACACCAAGCTGGACTGACTGGCTGGCTGGATTATTTTGATCATTATTTATCACTAGCTTGTTAAATTAGTTTTATGGAAACTATTTTTGAGATAGCTTTTAATGTGGACTGTCGCCGAATGTGTTTTCGTAACCTTGGGTAAAACAAAATTAGGTAGCCCTGGCTACACTAACGGATTTAACAACTAAATTAGTGTTATTTAGAAACCTAATATTGATAAAATGCCTAAAATTAAGGGTTTTCAAGATACGATTTTATTATACTAGGTTTCAAAAATATGTCAACTAGGGAAGAAATAAAGAAATTGGAAGCCTTTGTAGTTGCCTATTAAGCTGAAAGGCGGGAAGTTGCCTGGCCTGAAAAGACAGCGTTAGATTTTTAAGATCCGGCCCATGGCTTCGGAAAACGGTTCGGCTTCCTGCTCCAAATCTTCCGCCAAATGCTGGCGCAAAAAAGCGCGAATGTTTATGGGGTTTTCTTTATCAATGGGTACGCTCAAGATCGGCCTGACGGAAGATTTGAAAACAAAAAATATTTTCTTGGTGGCCGGCGGATTATAGACCAACCAAAAAATTTTTATTTCATTGTATTGATACTGCTTTTCACCTATTTTAACGCCTTCATGGTCAATGATAAATTCTATCTGGCGCGGTAAACGATGGTGATTGATAAACATCACCATAACGACCATAATGATAATCAGAGCGAAAAGCCAATTGGCCGAAAGAGCGGCATAAAGAAAAAACCCGGCGGTGATGATGGCGGCGATAACATACCAACGCCGACTGCGCTCGTATTTTTCATGTTCGGGAAAAAACCAAGAAATTGGTTCTATTTTGTCGTAATGTTTTTCTTCAGGCATAGTTTTGGATTTAATTTTTACTAATATAATTTTAACACAAAAACCCAAAGAACGCCAAACTGAATTTTGACTTTTCGGATAATATTCAATATGATGATAATTAGAGATGTTGGCTAATACTGATAATGACCGTGTTGGATGATACGGTTAAGAATAGCAAATAATCGGATGAATTCAAAACCACAAATCCCAAATTACAGACATAGGGATATAATACTAAGGCGTAGAAAAAACAACCTACCCCTTAATTCATAATTCATATCCCATCATACATTTTATGGAAGGGTGGCTGAGCGGCCGAAAGCGGCAGGTTGCTAACCTGTTATCCCGCGTAAGCGGGATCGCGAGTTCGAATCTCGCCCCTTCCGAATTTAAAAATTAAAAAATGGACAAAAAAACGCCTACCGACAGATTAAATTATTCAGGGGATCTTAGCCCGGTAGTGGACAGACTTTGTGCTGCGTATGAAATCGGGGAACCAACAAATTTTTCTGTAATTGAAACTGGCTATGAAGATTGTAATGTGATAATCCAAACCCTAGACGATAAGTTCGTAGCCAAAATATTCTCCAAAGTTCGCGGTGCGGAAGATATTACCAGATATGCGACCATACTGGAAAAAGCCGTGGGAGCTGGCGTAAACCACCCTCCGTTAATAAAAAATGGCACGGGCAATGTCTTCTATACGGACAACCGAGCTAACGAGATTTCTCTGGTATTGATGAAATTTATTGAAGGAAAAACATTCATTGAACTTGACCGCGTGCCCAATGCGGAAGAACGACGAATGGTGATTGAGCAAGCCGCCAAAATAAACGGGTTAGATTACCAGCCGCCATATTTATCTGATTCTTGGGCAATTCCGAATATAAAAATAATGTTTGAAAGAGTCAAAAATTTTATTCAATCCGAAGATTTGAGTTTGGTTGAACGAATTATAGCTCTATACTCCAAAATTCCAGTTGATACCCTGCCTCACTGTTTCGTTCATGGTGATTTTACGAAAACTAATATTTTAAAAGGTGACGACGGGAAAATTTATATTTTAGATTTTTCGGTTGCCAACTGGTATCCAAGGATTCAGGAAATAGCGGTCATCGTGGCGAACTTGCTTTATGATAAAAATCGTCCTTCAACGCTTAAAGATAGAATAGCATTGGTATTAAGTGAATATAATAAATTGAAACCGCTTGCAGCGGCCGAAAGACAATATATTTACCCTTACGCGCTCGCTGGTGTCGCAATGGAATTTCTTGGGGCCCATCAGGAAAAATATATTAACGGCAATGATACTGAAGAAACCGATTTTTGGCTGAATTTGGGACGAGACGGATTGAAAAAAGAGTTTGCCGCCAAAAAATAAAAAGATGCCAGCTCACTATTATTTCTTGCCCTCGTCGTTCCCGCCTCTTCGGCGGGTCGCCGTTGAGGCGACAATGACTACCTACGATATACCAGTGGTAAATCGCAAGGCAAGATTGCGTCGTCAAGATAACAAATAACAACCTAACAGACTAAGAACATATTGCCCATTAACTTTCTCCTCGTCGTTCAACGGATAGGACATGAGCTTGCGGAGCTCATAATGTAGGTTCGATTCCTACCGGGGAGAAAGTTAGCGGGGGATGAAGCTCCACACTGGGGCACCAGTACAATTTTTAATTTTATAATTTTGATTGCTCCGCAATCATCCCGCACTTCTGCGGGATGCCAGCAGAGCTGGCATTTTCAAACAATTTCTCAAT
>LCCW01000038.1:0-10834 GCA_000998185.1 Candidatus Kuenenbacteria bacterium GW2011_GWA2_42_15
GTCAAGAAAGAATATGTTAATAATCCTGAAGATTGGCGCTGGTCAAGTGTCAGCAAAATACCAACCAAAATTATGATAGCAAATCTTTAGGTTCAACCCAGAGGGTTGAACCAACGGAAGGGATCAAAATAACAAATTTTTAGGTTCAACCCAGAGGGCTTGAACCAACGGAAAACTGTCAAATGTCAACCATTAAATATCAAAAAAATAAACCAGGCTTTACCATTACCGAACTAGTCGTTGCCGCCGGCATTATCGCTATGATTTCCGTTATGGTTGTGGTCAACTTTCGCGGCGCCAACCAAAAAGCCGCTCTTGATAATGAGGCTGAAAGATTGAGCACTATTTTGCGCCAGGCCAACATCAATTCTTTGATTGGTCTAACTGTTGCCGGCGCTCGTCCGGTCGGTGGTTTTGGCCTTCATTTAGTGACCTGTGCCACTGATTGTTTTTATTGGCTTTTTGCCGACGGAGACAGCGATCATCTCTATAATGACATTAATCCGGACGAGGATGATACGCTTATTCAGAGATTCGGGACATTGGACGACAATGTTTATATCAATCAGATTATTTTGCCGCTACCGGTTGGACAGCCCCAGCCGGCCAGTCTTGATTTGGTTTTTTTGCCACCGCAAGGTTTGGTATTCATAAACGGCGCCACTACTTATTCGGAGGCCCAGATTACCCTTGGTTTTAAAAATACTAGCTATACCAAGGTTATTACTTTGGACAGCAAATCCGGCCGCATCAACATTGAATAATTTTTATGTTTTATCTGACAAAAAATAAAACCGGACTGACCCTACTTGAAACCACCATCGCCCTGGGAATTTTAATGATTGGCATTTTGGCCAGTATTACCCTAATGTTATCTTCTTTTAACTACATCCAAGCGACTGAAGACGAAATAGTGGTGGTCAATCTCGCCCGCGAAGGTTTGGAAATAATGCGCTCTGTCAGAAACAACAACAGCAATCCGCCGGTCGGCCAAACTAAAATTGACATTTTCAGCGGCAGTTATGACAATCAAAGTTATGTTATTGACAGCAGCGTCAATGCCACTCTAAGCCCCGGCAATTATCTTTTCGGCGTGACCAACATCAGTCAATGCAGCGGCGGGACCAACACCGCTTGCACTCTTTACCTGACTCCCGCCGGTCGCTATACTCATGACCCAACCGGTAATGAGCGCACCTCCTTTAGCCGTCTTATTATCATCGCGCCATCGCCTGATTATTCCTACGAAAAAATTATTACCTCCACGGTCAGCTGGCAGACAAAAAACAAAATTAGCACTTTTTCTTTGGAAACCAGACTCACTGATTGGCAAACCCAATAATTTTTATGCGGCGCCGTCCATCCAAAAACCAAACAGGCTTTACCTTGCTTGAGATGACTATCGCTCTGGGTATTTTTGTGATTCTTTTCACTTCCACTCTGGGTATTTACACCTATTCTATCAAGGCTGAACAGCGCACCATCCAAATCTCCAAATTACAAAAAGAAGCCCAGTTTATTATGGAAATAATCGCCAAAAAAATCAGAAGCGGCAAGCTTGATTATGCTTTCTATGTTACCCCTATCAATCCAGCCGGCGTATCAACCCTGGCGCTTTTGGATTCAAGCGGTAACCCAACCGTTTTTAAATTTGAAAGTCAAAATATAAAAGTCTGCACAACCAGTTGCGCTCTTGGCAGCAATTTTTTTGACATCCCGCCGGCTGATGTGGTCGTTGCCAGTCTGAAATTTTTTATTGAACCCGTCGCCAATCCTTTTACCACTATCAATGAACCGCCCACTGAATTTCCCAAAGTTACCATTGTCATTGACCTGGAAAATACCCGTTATGGACACACTCGCCATTTGGTTGTCCAACAGACTGTTCCGCAACGGCTGGCCGGCTTTTAATCAAATGTTTTATGCGTCATTATCTTAGCCAAATCAGCAAACGACAAGAAGGCATAGCGCTAGTGCTTTCGGTGCTTGTTTTATCCAATCTTTTGATGATTACTTTCATCGTTACGGATGTTATTTTGCGTATTGGCAAAACCAGCCGCGAAATAGGCGAGTCCGAAGCCGCCTATTTCGCGGCTGAAACAGCCATTGAGCAGGCTGTTTATAAAATAGAAAAAGAACGCGACGGCAGTGAGATTGGCACCGCGGTTCCTCCGGATATCGGTTTTTTGAATGATTTCAAAGCCACCTGGCGACGATATTTGTCGCCAATCAACACCACGCCGATTATCTGCGTTGATGATAATAATGTCAGCTATATTTATACAACCGTGGCTGATGTTTCCGATCCGCTCAAGGGCGGCAATAAGAGCTGTCTTTACACGGCGACCGCTGGCAACATTACCAAAGGTAATCCCTTGAAAGTAAAATTACGCGGCACCAAGTCTTTTGAAATAAATTTTAATGTTGCCGTGCCGGCCAGCCTTAATTTTTATCCGCCGTCAATTGACATTGATTGGCCTAATAGCACCCCTGGCCGCGTTATTGTTTTGTCCGCCGCAGGCCAGGAGTCCGTTGACACCATGACCTCCCCGAGTATTTTAAAGGTTCCGTCTTCCGGCCAGTTTGGCGCTACGCCCAACTACCGCGTCCGCGTTCTCAATAACGGTTTTAGCGATGTCACCTATGACATCGGGCCCCATAACAGCAGCCCGGGCAATATTATGCCGGTGGGCATTGAAATTGTCGGTAAGGGCTATTTCAATAATCAGAAAGAAAGGATTATCGTGGTTGATAAAAAAAGTTGGAAAATATATTAAAAGCAGTAAGCAAGATAAGCAATAAGCGAGTTAAGCAAAGTAGTTAGAAGTTAAGTCATTGAAAATTCATTGGAAATTAAAATTGAAAATTTATAAAGGCGACATTCCGGAATGTCGCCTTTATTGCTTTCATAAAATTTTTGCTCCACAAAATTTTATTTGACCGTGACTTCCACTCTTTTGGCCGTAAATTCGTCCTTGCCTTTAACATTTTTATAATCAATGACGGTTATTTCCTGACCGACTTTTAGGTCGTTAAAACCAATCGTCGTGGTCTGATAAAAATCTCCCGAAGCGCCAGGCTTGATTTTATTAACATCCACCTCTTTATTCTGTTTAATAAAAACAGTTTCTCCGTTTGTTAGGACCGTGATCGTTTTGTCTTCCTTCAGATAATTCTTGTCAGCCGCAGCCAAAATTTCCAATTTATTTTCCCCGATTGATTTTATCGTGCCAAGATAAGAATAGAAAATTGTTGGCAAGCCGTCAGGGCTTACAGTTTCAAGGTTTTTGGTTTCGTTTTCCGTTCTAGTCTGAAAAGTGTTTTTCAGGTTATACGCAATGACACCCATTAGGACTATCACCATTGCGGCGATAATGATGGTGGTTGTTTTTTTGTAATTGTTTTTTTTCGGCGGTTGAGGCACTATGTTTTCCATATGTTTTTTTAATTAACTTAATAGTGTTTTTATTATACCACATTTATTAACAAATAAAAAACTGCCAACAAAGATAGCGTCGGCAGTCAACTCCATGAAACACTAACCGTTCCTCCTTTGGTTTGCGGTTAGGGCAACGACTCTTCAGGTGATCCTGAAGTTTTTTTACATTTGCATTCGCCCCGCATCCGTTGGGACACGAGACTCGGGTTTGTTTACCCAAAAAAGCCTCCTTTCCTATTTGTTTATATTTTATACAAACTAAATCAATTTAGTCAAATCTCATTTTGACTAACTCCCTTAAATTAGCTACACTAGAGATGATAATCAAGGGCTAAAAATTTCAAAAATTCCAGTATTCTGTTCAGCGCGGAGAGATCGCATAGCGGTCTAGTGCGCACGCTTGTCACCCTGCGGGTGATCCCCCGAAGGGGGAGAAAGCTTTATGTTTTATACCTATCTGCTAAAAAGCCAAAAACATAACTGGCATTATATTGGTTCAACCACCGACTTAAGGGAGAGGCTTTTGACGCACAACGCCGGTAAAGTCAAATCAACCAAAGCTTATAAACCATTTTACTTAATTTATTATGAAGCTTACCCAACATATTCGCTAGCCAGAAAAAGAGAGCTTGAATTTAAAAAGAATAGTCAACAAAAGGAAATATTGTTTTTTAGGTTGGGAATTAAATAATCTTTGGATATTCTATCTAGCGCGGAGAGATCGCATAGCGGTCTAGTGCGCACGCTTGGAAAGCGTGTGTGCCGAAAGGCACCGAGGGTTCAAATCCCTCTCTCTCCGCCCTGGATACCCCTGAAAAATCTGACCACCATGCGCGTTGGCGGGCCGGCCAGATATTTCGTGGAAGTAAAAAATGCCGATGAGCTGAAAGACGGTTTTGACTGGGCCAAAGACAGAAATCTGCCGGTTTTTATTTTGGGCGGCGGCAGCAATCTAGTCGTGAGCGACCGAGGTTTTCCCGGTTTGGTCATACGCCCAAATATTCTCGGCTTTGAAGTTGTAGGCGAAGACGGCAATCGGGTGTTATTAAAAGTCGGCGCCGGTGAAGTTTGGGACAAAGTGGTGGAGTATGCTGTTTCCCGCGGTTGGTGGGGGATTGAAAATTTGTCTCTTATCCACGGCTCTGTCGGTGGCCTGACCGTGCAAAATGCCGGCGCTTATGGCGCGGAAATCGGTGAGGTTGTGGCGCAAGTTGAAGTCTATGATTCAGTTGCCAGAATAATTAGAGAGTTCGCCAAAGACGACTGTTATTTCACTTATCGCTCCAGTTTTTTTCAAAGAGCCGGCCATTGCATTATTACTTCAGTCGTTCTCTCTTTAAAAAAAACCGGCACGCCCAACATCAATTATCCTGATGTTGCCAAATATTTTGCCGAAAAAAATATTACTTCCCCCACCTTGTCTGATGTGCGCTCGGCCATTGTTTTTATTCGTCAAAATAAATTACCTGATCCTGGCGAAATCGGCAGCGCCGGTTCGTTTTTCAAAAATTTACTGTTAAGCACAGGGGAGTATCAAAAGCTGAAAGAAAAAATTTCCGTCAACTTCGGGTCGGAAACGACAAACAAACTGGAGGAGATGAAAAATAGATTTGTCACCTCAAACGGCATAAAAATCCCTTCAGCCTGGCTGGTTGAGCTGTGCGGTTTAAAAGGCGCCTCGGTCAGTGGCGCGGCGATTTACGAAAAACAAGCTTTGATTATTGTCAATAAAAATAATCAAGCCACTGCCGACGATGTTCTCCAGCTTTTTAAAAAGGTTCGCCAGACCGTTTATGCCCGGGTTGGCCTGGCGCTTTTGCCCGAGCCGGTTATGGTCGGTTTTAGCGAACAAGAGCTGGCGGAGTATTTTCAGCTGGAAGCAAGATAAGTAAATTAAGTAGGGGCGGTTCACGAACCGCCCAGCATAATTATTTTAATGAATTTAACGAATTAACGGATTTTTGTATTGCTGATTAGGTAATAGATTGGGAAAAAGGCAATGGGCAGCTTTCCCCCCCTCTTTTGAGGAGGGGTCTCCCGATGGCCATCGGGGCGGGGTGGTGGGACAATTCTGCCACAAGCTAATGGAGATTCAGTAGAAATAATAGTGGCTTATATTCTCTTCGGTAATTAACCAAATTATAACAGTGGGAATATCCCACCACCCCCTACCCGTTCAATCTCCCACTGGGAGATTTGAACTCAAAGAGGAGGGGAAAAGAAATCCCCTTGTTCTGAGTTTTTAAAATTGAATCATTGAAAATTGTTTTAAAATTTAGAATTTAAAATTATAAAGATGCTCTCTAATGTTGAAGAAATAAAATCCAAACTGGATATTGTGGATGTGATTCAGGAATACTTCCCCTTAAAACAAGCTGGGGTCAACTTCAAGGCGAATTGTCCTTTTCATCAGGAAAAGACGCCGTCTTTTATGGTCTCCCGCGAACGACAGATGTGGTATTGCTTCGGCTGCAACATCGGCGGCGATATGTTTACTTTTTTGCAAAAAATGGAAAATATTGAATTCCCCGAAGCCTTAAAAATATTTGCTGGCAAAGCCGGCGTGGAATTAAAATACCAGGATCCGAAAACAACCAATCTCAAAACAAGGATTTTAAACATAAACGAAGTCGCCGCCGCTTGGTTTAACAGTCAACTTTTTACCTCTGCCGCCGGCGCGCGCGCTTTGAAATATTTGCAAGAAACTCGCGGCCTTGACGATAAAATCATCAAAGATTGGCAGCTGGGTTACGCCCTTGACAGTTGGGACGCCCTTGGCAATCATCTGAAAAGCAGGGGATTTTTAAAAGAGGAAATTATTCAAAGCGGTTTGGTTGTTTTAAAATCAGGCGGCTACGAATATCGTGATCGTTTCCGCGATCGCGTCATGTTTCCCATTCTGGATTATCACGGCAACGCGGTCGGCTTTACCGGCCGCACCATGAAAACTGACGAGCAGGCCAAATATGTCAATACGCCGCAAACCATGCTTTACAACAAATCAGAAGTTATTTTTGGTCTTTATTATGCCAAGCAGTTGATCAAAGAAAAAGACGCCGTGGTCATTGTTGAAGGCAATATGGATGTTATCGGTTCCTTTCAAAGCGGAGTTAAAAATGTGGTGGCCGTTTCCGGTACCGCGCTTACCCGCGAGCAAATAAAGATTTTGCAGCGCTATACCAATAATATTATTTTTTCTTTTGACGCTGACGCGGCCGGACTGCGCGCCGCCGAGCGCTCCATCAGCCTGGCCTGGCAAGAAGGAGCGAATGTTAAAGTCGCTCCAATACCGAAAGATCTTGCTAAAGACCCGGATGAATTGGCCAGGAAAGATCCGGCGGCCTGGCTCAATCTGGTAGCCAACGCTCTGCCCGCCATGGATTATTTTTTTAATTTGAATTTGGCCGACTACCAACCTGACAATATTGAAAACAAAAAAATTGTCGCCAAAAATTTGCTCAATCTCATCATCCAGCTGGCCAATCCGATTGAGCAGGATTTTTATTTAAAAAAATTATCCGAGAAATTAAATGTTATGGAAGCCACATTGCGCGATCTCGTCAAGAACGCCAAAAACAGAATGACCGCCCAGCAACCCGGCGCGTCAGCTCAAAGTTCTCCGAACACCGTTCGCCCCACTGATGAAAAATCAGCTCGCGCCCTTCATCTTTTGGCGTTAATGCTTCTTGATCGCGACTATGCCAGCTATATCAGCGAGTCGTTTCCGTCAGAATATTTGCCAATGGCATGGCAGGAGCCGTATCGGCTTTTGGTCATCTATTACACCAAGCAAACAACCGGTGAGTCATCCGCGGACCCGATTGATTTTCTTATCAAAAACAATCCCAGATTGACAAGCTTGGCGAATAGTTTGATAATGAAGAAAGAAGAGTTGCGCGAGCTCTCATACGCCGAAGCCGTTGGTGAAATAAAACAACTGATCCGTAAATTCAAAGAAATTTTTATTAAAAATAGAAATGTTTTAATAAAGAAAGAAATTCAAGACCTGGAAAGTCTTTTGCCGCAATTGCCCAGGCCTGAAGAAAGAGCCCCGCATGAAGAAAAAATTAAAGAGCTGATGACCGAATTTAACGAACTATCCGCTGCGCTTAAAGACACGGATTTTTAATTTGCCTTATGATTTTGGAAAAACAAAAGAAGAGACCCGCACAAGTCGGGCATAAACAAAAACCTCATTTTAAAAATATTTTTAAAAAAAATAATTTTAAACCAATGAAGAAAAAAAATAAAGTCAAAAAATTCAACCGGCCGAAAACTAAATTCAAAATTTTGCGGCCAAAAAAGAAATTCATAATCAGCCATTCAAAAAATAAGGCCAAAAAGCCATGGCCCAAAATTCCGCCAGCCGAAACCAAATTTCCCGAGGAGGCCGCAACGACTCTTATTAATAAAGGCAAACTCCGCGGGTTTGTGACCGAGTCGGAAATTATTTACGCTTTTCCGGAAATTGAAGCATACATGGACCAGGTGGAAGAAGTGCTTTATCGCCTTGATCGCTTGAGCATTAATATTATTGAAAAAGAGATTGGTTTTTTGACTTCCGATAAAGCGCGCAAGGATATTCTGGATGAAATTGGGATCAAGTCCGACAAAAAGAAAGTGGATTTGACTGACATTTCCTCCGATTCCATCCAGATGTACCTGCGAGAAATCGGCAAAGCTCCCTTGCTTCACACCGAGGAAGAAACGCAATTGGCGAAAAGAAAAGAGAAGGGGGATAAAGAAGCGTCCAGAAAAATTATTCAATCTAATCTGCGTTTGGTTGTTTCCATCGCCAAAAAATTTGTCGGCCGCGGCGGCCTGACTCTTTTAGATTTAATTCAGGAAGGCAACATTGGTCTTTTCCGCGCCGTTGAGAAATTTGACTATCGCAAGGGTTACAAATTTTCCACTTACGCCACCTGGTGGATTCGCCAAGCCATCACCCGGGCCTTGGCCGATCAGTCGCGCACCATCAGAATTCCTGTTCATATGGTGGAAACCATAAATAAATTTCAACAAGTGCAACGGCGTCTGATTCAGGATTTGGGCCGTGAGCCGTTGGCCGATGAAATTGCCGCTGAAATGGGCGAGGATATTGAAAAAATCAACCACATTATGCAAATTTCCCAAGACACGGTTTCTTTGGAAACCTCAGTCGGCGACGATGGCGACGATGACGCCAAGCTCTCTGATTTTATTGAGGACACGAAAACCATAAGCCCGGCCAAGGCCGCTTCCCTGCGGCTTTTAGCCGAACATGTTAAAAGCATCATAGAAGAATTAACCCCGCGCGAACGCAAAATCCTGGAAATGCGTTTTGGCTTAATTGACGGCGTGGCGCATACCCTGGAAGAGGTCGGCCAGGAATTTGGCGTGACCCGCGAACGGATCAGGCAAATTGAAACCAAAGCGCTGGAAAAAATCCAGCAACATCTTGACATGAAGAAGCTGAAAGACTATTAAAGGCAAAAGGTAAAAGGCAAAGGGCAAAAATAAAAAATCAAATTATTAGACGCTTATGGATTATCAAAATAATACTCGTAATCCAGAAGACTTGTATGCCAGAATAAAGAAATTTGTGGTTGAGGTTATTCGCTTGGTGGAAAAATTGCCTCACGATACCATAGGCTATAGAATTGGCGGCCAGTTGGTTGATTCGTCCGGGTCCATTGGTGCGAATTATGCCGAAGCACAAAGCTCAAGAAGTAAAAAAGAATTCGGTGCCATTTGCGGTATTGCCTTGAAAGAATCAAAGGAGACATTATTCTGGTTGGAAATCATCAAAGATAGTAATATTGTAAACGAAAATTTGGATTCGCTGATTGACGAATGCCAGCAGTTATCAAAAATATTGGCGAAAATAATAATCAATTGTTACCAAAACCAAAAGTAATACAAAAATATTTTGCCTTTTTCCTTTTGCCCTTTTCCTTTTATATTCGGGGATAGCTCAGCGGTAGAGCAACTGGCTGTTAACCAGTGGGTCCAGGGTTCGAATCCCTGTCCCCGAGAAAATCCCGCCACTCGCGAGCGGCGGGATTTTGATTGCGGAAGAAAGCCAACTGCTTGGCTTTCGCCAGGGATTCGAAAGCCGGAGCGATGTGCGGCGAGCGAAGAAGCGAGCCGCACCGCGAGGCGGGGTCGCGACCGAGCGAGTGGAAGCGAGTGAGAGTTGTGACCGAATCCCTGTCCCCGAGCCATCCTAGTGCGCGTTTCGAGAGACCCGCCTGCCTGCCGGCAGGCAGGTTTCCGTCCCGCCTTCGTCCCGCAGCTGCGGGACTACGGCGAGGCAGGCGGAAACGCTTCAGAAGCGCATATTAGAGTTGGCGTATATAAATGCAAAAAGCACCGGAAAGGGTGTTTTTTGTGTTTGGTTTTTCTTTACTTTTTGGGTAAAATATGTGAACTTAACATTAAGTCCTAATGAAAATAAAAGATTTGCCAAAAGTTGACAGACCGCGGGAAAAATTGGAAAAATACGGTCCCGAGCGACTTTCCGATTCGGGACTTTTGGCGATTCTGTCGCGAACTGGGAGCGCCGGTATGAATGTCATTGAGCTATCAGTGTTCAAAGCCGGCCAAATGTTTGGCGAACAGCCCTCGCATTGACGCTTGAAGAATTAAACCAATCAGTATTCGTAAATCAATAAGTTTCTAGCATTATGAAAAAAATACCAGACAATCAAATCGCATTTTACCAAACGCCGGGCGGCTCGGTGAATATTGAAGTTTTTTACGCTGAAGAAAATATTTGGCTGACGCAAAAAAGGATGGCAGAGCTTTTTGACACGACTGTGCCGAATATTAATATGCATTTAAAAAATATTTTTAAAAGTGAAGAATTGGATAAGAATTCAGTTATTAAGGATTTCTTAATAACTGCCTCGGACGGAAAGAATTATAAGACCAAATTCTATTCACTTGAAGCCATTATTGCAGTTGGTTATCGGGTAAATTCCGAGCGGGGCACGCAATTCCGCCAGTGGGCGACTATGGATTTTCAAAAAGCATACCAGCGTCAGCCGTTTTTAGATTTTTTAAAGGAATTTCTGCCAGATGATTTTTAAAATATTTTTGTTAGATACAAAACGCCAATTTTAGCCCGGCGTTTTTTTGTTTGATTAGATTTGAGAGTGCTTTTTAAAAATTATCAAGTTGACATTAGGGGGTGAAAATGAAATAATTAAAGTATTGAAGTAATTTATTATTGTAGAAAAATATGAGCCATTCAGATCTAACATTTATTACCAATGAGAAAGGTCAAAATCTCAAAGAGAAATTTGAGGCCAAATATTGAAAACTAATTATGAATAATAACGGCATACATCGTAAAAAGGATTCGGCGCGGATTGTGTGGGACTCAAAACCCCGCCGAGCACCAAACCCAAAAGA
>LCCW01000038.1:10918-12268 GCA_000998185.1 Candidatus Kuenenbacteria bacterium GW2011_GWA2_42_15
CGCTTTTGAATCAGGGCTACGAGGGCGAAATCAATCTTATCTACATTGACCCGCCGTTTGATTCCAAAGCGGACTATTCGCACAAAATCAAACTGGGCGAAACCGAATTTACCAAAGAGCCCTCCGTGATTGAGCGGCTCGCCTACAAAGACACCTGGGCTGGAGGCACGGACAGCTATTTGGATATGCTCTACCCGCGCCTGCAACTGATGAAGCGGCTCCTCGCCCCCGACGGCTCAATTTATGTGCATTTGGATTGGCATGTGGGGCATTATGTAAAAGTGATGATGGATGAGATTTTTGGAAAAGAGAATTTTGTGAACGAAATTGTGTGGCACTATCGTAGATGGAGTGCTCCCAGCTCCAAATTTCAAAACATGCACGATGTCATTTATTTATACGCAAGAGATAATGATAAGAGATTTTTCAATCAGTTATATCAAAATTATGCCAATCCTGAATGGATAGAGGATACCGTACGAGTTTTTCAAGATGGGAAATTAGTACGTCAAAAAGATGAGGCCGGGAATTATGTAAAAAGAACAAAGGAAAATGTCGGAGTACCGATGCACGATGTTTAGGAGGATATCAATTTTATTGCTCCAACTGCTTCAGAAAGACTTGATTATTCAACACAAAAACCCTCGGCATTGTCTGAAAGAATCTTAAAGGCATCCTCAAGGGAAGATGAATTGGTGGCCGATTTCTTCTCTGGCTCTGGCACAATACTCGCTGTTGCCGAAAAACTCAATCGCCGATGGATCGGATGTGAATTAGGAAAAGTAGGAATCTAAGTTGCGCGTGGGCGGCTGGTGGAACAGAAGTCAAAGCCGTTTCTCATTGAAAACATCGGCAATTACCAGCGCGAGATGATTTATTTGGGAGGCGCACGGATTTATGAGATGCAGAAAATTATTTTGAAACTTTATGGCGCGGAACCGATGGCCAACCGCAAGGATTTAGGCGTGCGCAAAACTGAAGATGGAACGCTTGAACTGGTGTATTGCGGCTATCCTGACCGCGCGGTTGCGGCGCACAAAGTTGAGGATTTAGCAATAGAGGCGGCTACACTCGACGGCGCGGGCTACAAACGGCTTGTGATTTTGGCGTGGGATTACGAATACAATTATGACGAACTATTGCAGACCCGCCTTCGCCCAGGCTACGGCGGGCGAGCGCGGAAGGCATCGGACATCAAAACTGAAATTATCAGCCGCCAGATTCCGCCAGACATTTACGAATATCTAAAACAGGCAAAATCAGAGGAAGATATTGAGCGATTGTCCGACAAAGTGAAGTTTTTGGAAAAGCCGTATTTGAGATTGCGAAAGGCGGAAGTAAAAGGAAACT
>LCCW01000039.1:0-8131 GCA_000998185.1 Candidatus Kuenenbacteria bacterium GW2011_GWA2_42_15
TTTGGCTGTGATGAATGGTTTGGAAGATAATTACCGCACAGATTTGTTTTGGCCGATTATTGAGAAAATTGAGGAGTTGAGTGGGAAAAAATATGATGACGCCCCTGAAGGGGCTGTGAAAAGTATGCGCATTATTGCCGATCATCTGCGCGCCGCCACATTTATTATGGGCGATGATCTTGGTGTGGCGCCGTCAAATGTTGATCAGGGATATGTGGTCAGGAAATTGATCCGGCGCGCGATTCGCCACGGAGCTTGGATTGGTATTAATAATTTTTTTACAGCAGAAATTGGAAAAGTAGTTATTAATATAATGAAGGATGTTTATCCGGAGTTAGAAAAAAACAGAGAATTTATTCTTGATAATTTTGATCAAGAAGAAGCAAAGTTCGCCATGACTTTAACGGCAGGAGTAAAAGAACTGGTTAAGCTATTTTTACAAAATAAAAATAAAAGAATTTCTGGTTATGATTTGTTTGATATGTTTTCCACTCACGGATTTCCGTTGGAAATAAGTTTAGAAGAGATTAAAAGAATGATTCCTTCCGGCTTGAAGTATGAATTAAGGAATTTTGATGAAGAGAAAGTAAGAAAAGAATTTGGTGAAGCAATGATAAAGCATCAGGAACTTTCCCGTACCGCTTCAGCCGGAATGTTTAAGGGCGGACTGTCTGATCACTCTGAAAAAGTAACACAATATCACACAGCCACGCATTTATTAAACGCGGCCTTGCGGCGAGTTTTAGGGCCGCATGTTTTTCAAAAAGGTTCCAATATTACGGATGAACGATTGCGGTTTGATTTTTCACATCCGGAAAAAATGACGAGCGAGCAAATTAAACAAGTTGAAGATTAAGAGTAAAAGTTTATTCAATTTCCGCATCGCCATCACCGTCTCCGTCTCCGTCAGATAACGAAATTGAAGCATCTTTTTCAAAAGAAATCTGTGGCGGGCCCCATGTGAAAAATACCAGCGAGCTGGGGCATTTTAGGATTATCAAAGAAGAGGCGTCGTCTGCTGGTGTGCGGAGAATTAAGGCGGTGCTGGAATAGTGAGGGTGGTCGTTTGATGGGTACAGAGGAGGGCGGGGTTAATTACAAATTGTCTAATTTCTAATTCCTAATAAAATGCTAAATTATAAAATTTCTAATTTTAAATTTTACCGTTTTGCTGGATTTGAGTATTGGGCATTTTATTAGAAATTAGTTATTGGAAATTAGAAATTAGTGATGGAAAGTGGAAAAAAGAAAGTAGTATTGTTTATTACCCCATTATTTTATTGTTTCGTTGCTATACCGTCGGAGAGTATTCGGGCGAGCGGAGGGAGAAGGCGGACAAAGGCCCGTTTTTTGTTTTGACATAAAGTATTTAAATGTTGTAAAATGAAATAAATACAAGGTGATTTTATGGTTTCCAAATACGATTATCGCAAAAGAGAGCTGGGCGACAACTATTACGGCGCCAAGCCAAAAAAGAAAAACAAACTAGCCAGGAGTTTCGGTTTATTGGTTTTTTTTGCGTTTTTGGCAGCGCTTTTTATCTATGTTTTCCCGGAAGTGGAAATAACCATAGTGCCAAAAACAGAGAAAATAACCAATGATTTTGAAGTGATAATCGATGGCAGTCTAGAGGAAAACGATTTGGAGCACAATAAATTGTCAGCCGTTGCCGTGACAGCCGAAGACGGTTTGGAAAAAATTTTTCCCACTACCGGAGAAAAAAATGTGGGAGAAAAGGCGGTTGGCGCGGTGGTTATTTACAACCAGACTGGTTTGGTCCAGCCATTGACGACCAACAACAGTCTGTCAAGCGATGAAGGGCAGATTTTTTATTTGCAAAATAATATTGAAGTGCCAAAGGCTGAAGTTTCAGCCGAAGGGACAATTGTCTACGGCATGATTACAGCCAAGGTAATTGCCAAAGAAGGCGGTGAAGCGGGCAACATTTCGCCTGGACGGTTGACAATTATTGATTTATTGTTTAATAAACAGAGCAAAATTTACGGCGAAGCCAAGGAAAAATTTTCCGGCGGGAGCGACAAGACAATCAATGTGGTTTCTGAAGACGATTTGAAAAACGCCGAGAAAGTTTTATCCGACAAGCTTCATCCAAAATTAAAAGAACAACTATTAAGCAAGCTTGGAGACGGCCAAGAGGTGACCGACAAGATGATAAAATATCAAAACATGAAGATAGAAAAAACAGTGGAATTGGAAGAGGAGGTGAACGAATTTACCGTCAAGCTTTACGGTCGAGCGGAAACGATAGCTTGGGATGAGGATAAAATCAGAGAGATTTTAAACACCAAATTGGCTGGTTATCAAAAAGACGGTAAACAAGTGGTGGCTAGTTCACAAGATGTGTTTAAGGTGGAGGTGAAGGAATTTGATTTGGACAAAATGACGGCCAAGTTGGCGGTGCGCGCGGAAAATCAAATTTCTATGCCCGTGGAAGCGGACAAGATCAGAGACGAACTGAAAGGCTTGAGTGAGACGGAAGCCAGAAGATCCTTACTTAGCAAAGGCAATATTAAGGATGTGAGGTTTAAATTTAATTACAGTATCACCAATAAGATCCCTCAAAACGGCAATAGGATTATGATTAAGGTGGGGTTGTAGAACACCGGGGGCACAGAAAACACGAAAACACAAAAGCACAGAAAACATAGTCCGCCAATTTCCAGAGTAGATTATTTTTGTGAGTGGAAGGTGCCTGCCTGTCCGGTAGGCAGGGGTCAGCCTAAGGCTGAGAATAAGGGGAAGGAAGTAATGGGATACGCGGCGCGACTGTCATTCTCCGGCTTGACCGGAGAATCCAGACAAAAAATAAACAGAACTTAGGGTTGGTTCAATCTTGCAGATTGAACCAGGGAATTATTAGCAGCAGAATGATTGTAAGTTGGGGTGAAAAATCCGGAGGATTAAATTGACAAATAATTTGGTTCAAGCGAAGGACGCTTGGACCAACGGATTGAGGCGGATTGGCGAATGCTTTGAGTTATATTAATCAATAATTAAAAACACTCCGATACCAATCGGGGGGTGATTTTAATTTGCCATAATTATATTTTTAACTTCATTTCCATAGTCAGATAGCCGATGCCAAAAGGATGTTCATAAGAAAGAACCTGCGGAACATAGGGGACTCGGTAGAGGGCGCCCAAAAGAAGCATGATTGGTTTAAGACCGCATTCTTTCGCTTCTTCGGACAAATTTTTTTCAATAGCCATGATCTCGTTTATTTTTTTATGTTTCAAAAATTTAATGAGCGCGTGGTCAAATTCTTTGGTCCGGGGAGAGGTGCCGCCGATCGGCGAGTCAGGGGAAATTGTATGCGAGAGGTCGCCTGAGGCCACCAGCGCGATTTTTTGAGTGGTTTTTTGGCAGGCTTTTTTTAAAAGTTGGCCGAAAGAAAAAATTTCTTGGAGATTGAAAGATATTGGCGGGTGAAGGGCAAGCAGTTTAACGCCGATCAGCTTTTGCGTCAAGTAAAAGAGGGGAATTGTCAGGCCGTAATCAACCCCTTCTTCGTTAATAATTTGCAAGGGAAAAGTTTTTTTCCGGCCGTTATTCAGACTATTAACGGCTTCCGCCAACTCAATATTTACGGCGAATTCCAGCCCGGTGGCCAAATCGCCAAAGTTTTTCAGGGAACCGAGATAGCGAGGTGCGATATTCATGATAAAATGTTCGCTTGGTTTATGGTAGTGGGGAGAAATGACAACAATAGTGTCCGGTTTGTCGGACAGCAGTTTTTCGTTTAGTTTTTGAAGGGAATTGACAGTGGTTTGTAATTGCGTTAGATTGTTCTGGCCGATAGCTGGAATAATTAGGGGTGGATGCGGACAAATAGAGGCAAAAGTGAGCATAAAGATTATTTATTTAGGGTTATGATTTCACCGGTAGTATGCAATTCCAGGGTTTTTTTGTCAACATAAATTATATTTTCTGGTTTGAAACCCATACCTTTAAAAGCCGCATAAGAGTCAAACGGTTTTTTAAGACTTGAGGAAATAAAATAAACCGTAGACTCGCCTTTGGGAGAAACCAATTCGCCGTCACGGAGTTTGATTGCCGCGCCAGTTTCGTATTGGTCCAGTTCTTTGGCGCTGGCAGCCGTTATTTTTTTATTTTTATAATAGATTTTTAATAAATCCCTGGTTGGAATAGGGTATTTGACGCCTAATTTGACAAAATAGACGCCGCCGGTTTTTTTGTCTTGCAGCAAAGTGCCGGTCGGGTGAAGATCTTTTTTAGTGACGGGTTCGCCAAATTTATAAGGGAAAATGTCTTTGTTGCCAACATGGATAATTTCTTCCAGGTTGAAGCCGAGCAGTTTGAAAGTTTCTTTGGAATCAATCGGACGCAAGGTATCGTCATCCAAAAGATAAATGCCGCCGGTTGGAATTTGGAGGAGGGAATAATTCGGATATTCAATGGGACTGCTAAGCGAATATTTGTCTAGCTCGGCAGGTTTGACCGGGATGACTTTGTCAAAAGAAAGATAACGGCTCAAGAATGCTGATTTGGACAGAAATGGCTGTTTGGCGCCGTCTCTTATAAGATAAATGCCGCCGCTCTCGGCGTCTTGCAGTAAGGTGCCGTCAAGATAGCTGACGGCAAACCACTTTTCCCACAGATTGGCCAATATTTCATTGCCGTGCAGGTGGGGCGTATAAATATAGAGCGTCCGAGTGGCGTCGTTTTTTATCGTAACTTTTGTGTCGTCAATGGCATATGTTTGGCCGACTTGGTATTTGAACTTATCCGGATTGTCAAAATAAAAGCGCGTGCCGCCGGCGCCATAATCCACTTGTTTGTAAAAGCCTTTATATTTTTGGACGCCGGGATCATTTTTGGTACAACTGTCGCAGATGCCGTAGCCGGTAGCCCAATTATATTGGTCTTCGCTGGGATTTGGATCAGTAACCAGGCTTTGTTCTTTTTGAAGAAGCGCTAAAACATATTTGGGGTTGATGCGATTGAGCCGGGCATTGTCATAAATTATTTGCGCAGCAGTCATTCTGACTGTTGGATCAACATATTTGGCCAAGGGACTGTCTTTTACTTCTAAAAATTCCTGGATTTGGTCCAGATTCATTGTATTATAATCAGTAAGTTCAACATCGGTGATAATTAAATGGGGATTGAATTGAGCCGAAGCTGGCAGACTAGGCGCGAGGGCTCCGATAAAAAAACCAAGTAAGCTCAAAAAAGCGGTTAATTTTTGTATTTTTAACATAAAAAAGAATCATAAAATTGATGGTAATATTATAGCATGAAAACAAGAAAACAAGAAAGCGCCAACAATAAAAAACAGTTAACAATCAACAAGAAACAAGGAAAACGCAAGAAAGCAGGAATCAGAAATCTAGCAATCAAGAAACTAAGGAAATGGTCGAGTGGAAGGCATGGCGCGGCTGTCATTGTCCCGCTTGGCGGGACAATCCAGAAAAAACAAAAAAAGAATTGAGAATACTGGATCCCCAAACCTTGTCACGGTCGCGACTTGTCCCCATGATGATAAATAAAGCATTTGAAGGTGGCAGAAGGTGAGTCTGGAGTTGCGGCATTATCATTTGGAATCAATGTGCTATAATTATGTAATAATAATTCTAATGTTTAAATGTTCAAAAAATGTTAATTTACAAAAAAAAGAATTTTTATGGCCAAGCGGGGCTAACCTTGGTGGAAATTTTGGTGTCCGTGGGTATTTTTTTGATAATCACGACATTGGTTTGGCTTTTTATCAAACAAAGTTATTTTTTTCAAAGTTTCGCTTTGGAGCAGACAACTTCCATTAACGAGGCGCAGAGGGGTGTAGAAACAATAGTCAAAGAATTGCGTGAAGCAGCGCCGGCTGATACCGGAGCCTATGCGATAGAGCGGGCGGATAATTTTGAATTGATATTTTTCAGTGATTATGATCGTGACATAGCGGTGGAGAGAGTGCGCTATTTTCTTGTCGGTTCTGATTTCAAGAAAGGCGTGACAGAAGCGTCCGGAACATCCTTGCAGTATTTGCCGCAAAATGAAGGAGTGACTGTGCTTTCCCGATATGTCAGGAATACACAAACAGAGCCAGTTTTTACCTATTATAACGGGGATTATCCGGGGGACGCGGAAAATAATCCTTTGGCAGTACCGGCTGATCCCTTGGCTTTGAAACTGGTGCATATACATTTGAAAATTAATGCCATTCCAGATAAAGCACCCAAGGAATTTGACCTGGCGTCTGATGTGCAGATCAGAAATTTAAAGGACAATCTATAGTCCAAAAAGCCTACGGCTCCTGGGAGCCTAATCAAGAAATCAAGAAATCAAGGGAAAGCAGAATACGCGGCGCGATTGTCATTCTTCAGCTTGACTGGAGAATCCAGAAATAAAAAAGAAAAAGAGAGAAACAGACTAGGCGGAAATAAACAGAAATTAAGAAATTGAGAAATAGAAAGCAAAAGATAAATTTATTTATTAATTGAAGTAGCGCGTATGAAGAAAATATCAATTTTGTTTTTAGTTATCCTGATGGCTGGCGTATCAGTCGGCTGCGTAAAAAATGGCAAACAAACGGCGAAAGAAAATAAAGAAACAGTTGCCGGCGGCGTGGTGGGCAGTTGGGAATTACCGGCAGAGAACAACCAAACAGCGGAAACAGCGACCAGCACCGTGTTGGTTTTGGTGGGTGATAAAACGATTGACTTGAATACGGTGGAGGTGACGGGTTTTAGCAAGGCGATATTGAAAACAAATTTTGGCGATATTACCGTTCAGCTTTATTCAGATTTGGCTACGACGACGGTGATCAGCTTTTTAAAACTGGCCAAGGCCGGATTTTACGATGGCACTAAATTTCATCGCATAGTTAAAGATTTTATGATTCAGGCCGGTGATCCAAATTCGCGGGATAATAATTGGGCCGATGATGGGGCGGGCGGACCAGGCTATACTTTTAACGATGAGATCAATGACAGAAAATTAGTGCGCGGTTCTTTGGCCATGGCCAATGCCGGGGTTAATACCAACGGTTCGCAGTTTTTTATAGTGACGGCTACTTCCACGCCCTGGCTGGACGGTTTGCATACTAATTTTGGCCAGGTGACGAAAGGGCTGGAAATAGTAGGCAAAATTCAATTGGTAAAAACCAATGAGAATGATCATCCGACAGAAGATGCGATTATACAAAAGATAGAGTTGGTGAAGTAGGGGGAAACATAAAAACACAAAAAACACTAAAGCACAAAAAACAGTTAACAATTAACAAGGAATAGGACAAAAAATAATTTTGGATAGGAAGGGTGAGATGACTTTGGCTAATAATTATCCGGGCATACCGGATAAAGACCGGGAAATCTGGAATCAGGGAAGAAAACCGTATGAGTTTATTTCGCGTGCCAAACACATCCCGATTGTCGGTGATTTGTTGTTTATGGGTATGGATTCTATGCAGAGAATCAGGGATTTTTATCCGAAGAGAAACCTGTTCCGTCAGAGTCTGCAGTTGCGCACGAACATCATAATGATTAAAAACAAGCAGTGGGGCAAGGATTTGATTGACAAACTGGACCGGGAAAATTTGCCGCTGTTGACGACATTTTTTACCGTGGCGTATATGGCCGAGGAATTTAATTATAAAAATGACGTTTATCTCGTGGTGTGCGACGCGGATGTCAGCCGGGCCTGGGCGGCGCCCAATCCGACCAACAGCAAAATTAAATATTTCGCGCCGACTAGAAGGGTGTATGAGCGGTTGCAGCTTTACGGAGTCAAGTCGGAAAATATTTACTATACCGGTTTCCCTCTGCCAAAAGAAAATACCGGCAATGATGATCTCAATGTCCTCCGGCACGATTTGGCCGCGCGGCTTAGAAATTTAGACCCCAAGAATTATTACCTTAGTAAATACCAGAAAACCATTGAGGAACAATTGAAAGACGAGCGGGTGCCGGATCAGCCGACGCATCCTTTGACTATCACTTTTGCGGTGGGCGGAGCAGGCGCGCAAAGAGAGATGGGGGCGAAGCTGGTAAAAAGTCTGAAACGCAACCTGGAGAAAGGTGAGGCAAGAATAAACCTGGTGGCGGGAATCCACAACACGGTGAAAGATTATTTTATGGTAGAGTTGGAGAAGATG
>LCCW01000039.1:8206-19218 GCA_000998185.1 Candidatus Kuenenbacteria bacterium GW2011_GWA2_42_15
GCTGAAAGGCATTGGCGCGGCGCTGGATCAGGAGAATCTGACATACGCCAATGAGTGGCTGTTTGACTGGCTGAATTCCGGCTGGCTGGCCGAGGCGGCAATGCAGGGATTTTTTGAAGCGCCAAAATATGGGACTTTTAATATTGAAAAGGTCATCAACGGGGAGTTGAAAGAAGTCAAAAAACCTGATACGATATTGCAGTACTAGGACACAGAAAACACAAGAAACACAGAAAACACAAGAAACACAGAAAGCACAGAAGCACGAAAACACTAGAACATTAAAACATAAAAACATTAAAGCAAGCCCGCCAATTACCCGAATAGATTATTCTCGTGAGTGGAAGGCGGGTCAGCCTGGGGCTGAAAAACAGTAATCATCAATCTGAAATCATCAATTTAAAATATGGAATGTGTTTTTTGTAAAATTATTAAGGGCGAGATTCCGGCGGCAAAAATTTACGAGGATGAAAAAATTTTTGCTTTTTTGGACATAAATCCGGTGAACGCCGGACATACATTGGTGGTGCCAAAAGAACATTACCAATGGCTGGATGACACGCCGGATGAGTTGTTGGTTGAAGTTGTTTTGACTGCTAAAAGGTTATTGACAGCCATCAGGGCGGCGATAGCGGCCGATTATGTGGCGGTGAATGTGATCGGCGTGGATGTGCCGCATTTTCATGTGCATCTTATCCCGCGCTACTTTAGCGATAATTTCGTGAATTGGCCGGCCAGAAAATACCGGGAAAAAGAGATGGAGGAGACGGCGGAAAAAATTCAATTATATATAAAATAATCTTTTATCCATATGAATAAAAAAGACAAAATTTTCGCTTCCAAGCCAGAGGAGGTTGAGACCTTGAGCGGGGCAAAGGAATCTATCTTGACTAATAAGAAATTGACCATATTAGTTGTCGTTATTTTGTTGGCTAATTTAGCGCTGTCCGGCGTGGTTGTGGGCGTGGGCATAAATACTTACGGCCAATGGGGACCGTGGTTTGAAAAAAATATTATGGGGAAAGAGTCTAGCGTTGACGGGAACAATAACGCGGATGATGGCGGCGGTCAAGACAATGGCAGCCAACAAAATTTGAGTGCGTTGCTTGAAGACAGGAACACGGAAACGCAAGTTATTGACGAACAGGGCCAGGTGGAGAGAGTGGTGGAACGGGCGAATCCGGCCGTGGTCAGCATTATTGTCACTAAAGACATACCAAAAATGGAGCAGTATTATGAGAATTATGATCCGTTTGGCAACGATGAATTTTTCAGGCAATTTTTCGGCGACAGTTTTGATTTTCAGGTGCCGCAATATCGGCAGAATGGCACGGAAAAGCAGGAGATCGGCGGCGGCAGCGGTTTTATTGTCAGAGCAGACGGCTTAATCGTGACCAATAAGCATGTGGTGTCTGATGAGAGCGCGGCATACACGGTTTTGACCAATGACGGGCAGAAATACGAGGCGACGGTTTTGGCGCGCGATCCGGTCAATGACATTGCTTTATTAAAAATAAATAAAGATGGTTTGCCAGTTGTTAAATTGGGCGATTCTGATAGCCTGAAAGTCGGTCAGACGGTTATTGCCATTGGCAACGCGCTTGGCGAATATCGGAATACGGTCAGTAAAGGCGTGGTGTCAGGGCTTAAAAGAGACATAACGGCTGGCGGGGCGATTGGCCAGGCTGAACAATTGAGCGGGGTTATTCAGACGGACGCGGCGATCAATCCGGGCAATTCCGGCGGACCGCTTTTAAATTTAAAAGGCGAAGCCATCGGGGTAAATGTGGCCATTGTCCAGGGCTCGCAGAATATCGCTTTTTCTTTGCCGATTAATGATGTTAGAAAAGTAATTGACTCAGTGGAAAAGTATGGTAAGATTTTGCGGCCGTGGATCGGCGTCCGCTATGTGATGGTAAATAAAGAATTAAAAGATAAGAATCAACTGCCGGTTGATTACGGCGTTTTGGTGGTTCGCGGTGAAACCAATACTGATTTGGCAGTGGTACCCGGTAGCCCGGCTGACAAGGCGGGCATCGTGGAGAACGATATTGTTTTGGAAATTGACGGGAAAAAACTGGAGGGGGATTATACTTTGTCAAAGGCAATCGCGAACTACAATGTGGGCGATAAATTGAAAGTGAAGATTTATCATAAGGGTGAGGAAAAGACATTGGAGATAACTTTGGAAGAGAGAAAATAGTGATTAGATAAAAGTCTGGAAAATAAGGCCGGGAGCATAACCCGCCTTGTTTTAGTTGATAAATTAGTTATAGGTGTTTTTAGGTGTTTTATTGCCCGGGATGGTTTTGTTTCTAGAACATGACCGCCGTTCTATTTGTTTGGTGGGATACTTTACTTTTCTTTTAAAAAAGAAAAGCTAACAAAAGAAAACTACGGCTCGCTTCGCTTGATTTTCACTTGGGCGCTTCGCGATGCTAGCGAAAATTTCTCCGAAATTTTAGGATATATAGATATTGGTTTCGCAGCATTTTTAATAATAATTGGAATTATGAGATGATAAGATATAAATTAAATAAGTTCGGTTTGGTTTTGTCATTCATGGTCTTTGTGATATAATAATTTGGTAAAAAGGGAGAGAATTTATGAGATTATCAGTCTTGCAGCGTTATATTTTATTAGAGTGTTTTAATGCTAAAAATGGCAGAATTTTTAGGAATAGCCTGGTTGGTTTTTATGCCAAGACAAAAAATCCGCCCAAGAGGGAATTGGTGGTTAAAATCATCACTAAAAGCATAGAGCGACTGATCAGGCGCAATTTAGCAGTCGGCTTTGGAGAGATTACCAGTGAAAAACAATTCATTAAAGAAATCAAAATAACAGTCAAGGGCAGAGCGGCGGCGAAAAAGCTTTTGGGAGAGCAGATGAGGATACCGTTGGGTACAAAAACACGGAAAACACTAAAACACAAAAAACACAATTAACCTGCCTACCCTGCCTACCCTGCCTACCCTGCCTACCCTGCCTACCCTGCCTACCGGCAGGCAGGCAAGGAACAAGGAATGGGTTAAAACACAAAGGGCAATTAACAAGAAATCGGGAATCAGGAAAAAATAAAGAAATTGAGAAACTAAGAAGATAAAATATTAACTAAAAACGAATTATATGAATAAAAAATTAATCCAATATTTAAATGATCATAAAATCAAATATGAATTATTGGAACACAAAATGGTTTATACCGCTTATGATGTGGCGGCGACGACGCATGTGAAGCTCGGCGATATTGCCAAAAGCCTTTTGGTAAAATTCAACAAACCCTTTGAGAATGGCAAAAAACCGTACGCTTTGGTCATAGTGGCGGCTGATAAAAAAATTGATTTCAATAAATTAAAAAAAACAGTCAACGATTGGGCGATAAAGTTGAACAAAGAGTCAAGGGCGCAAAAACCGATTAAGGGTAAGAAGCAGCTGATTGATATTTATAATAAAATAGCCAAAGTGGCGCTGCCTAAAGAAAATGACATGAAGATAAAGTTTAATGTGGCGCCGGGAGCGATGGCCGCTTTTGGTTCTTTTTATAAATTGTTGATTTTCGCAGATAAGGCTTTTGCCAAAAAAGAGAAAGCGCTTTTTGCCGCCGGCAGTTTTACCGAGAGCATCAGGTTGAAGGTGGCTGATTTTATTAAAGTAGAAAAGGCGATGATCGGGTCTTTTGCCATAGCAAAAGAAAAGAAGGCGAAAAAAGCGAAGCAGACGAAATAATTGCCGAGATTAAACAGCAGAAGATATTTATGGAGATAAAGGTGGATAATTTTGAAGGTCCGCTTGATTTGTTGCTCCGCTTGATTGAGGAAGAAAAATTGGATGTGACTACGGTTTCTTTGCTGCAAGTAGCTGAGCAATATATTGCTTATTTGGATACCATGCCGATAAAACAGCCTGATTTGCTGGCTGATTTTTTACTGATTGCCGCCAAGCTTTTGGTGCTGAAGTCAAGAGCCATTTTGCCGGAGTTGTTTATGGAAGACGATGAATCTTTTTCTGATTTGGAGCAGCAACTGAAAATGTATAAAAAATATTTGGAAGCGAGCAAGGGCATTGAACATTTGGCAGCCCAAAAAAGATATGTTTACGCGCGGCCTGAATATGCGCGGCCGGTTGGCTTGGAATTTGTAGTGCCAAAATCTCTGAATAAGAGTAAACTGGAACAAGTGCTGGAGGCGATCGTGGGGGAATTGGATGCTTTGGCGCGCTTACCAAAGAAATCTTTGGAGAGATTAATTTCTATCAAAGAGAAAATAGAAGAAATTCGTCAAATATTGAAAGAGAAAGGCGTGGTGCGCTGGCAAGAATTGATTGACAGCGCCAAAAGCAAAACGGAGATTGTGGTGAGTTTTCTTGGACTTCTGGAATTAAACAAGCAGAAGCAGTTGGTGCTGGAGCAGGAAGAAATTTTTGGAGAGATTATCATTAAAAATATAAATAATTTTTAACATATGCTCGCCGCCAAGGTAGAATCAATTTTATTTGTTTTAAATAAGCCCATAGAGATAAAAAAAATTGCGCAATTGTGTGCATGCGGCAAGGATGAGATAGAAGTGGTTTTGGAAACTTTAAAAAATAAGTACAACAACGAAGAGAGCGGTATTAATGTTTTGACAACCGACCAGGAGGCGCAGTTCGTGAGTAGTCCGAAGAACAGCAAGTTAACGGAGACTTTGGTAAAAGAGGAAATTGAGGGAGAATTAACACATCCGCAGTTGGAGGCTTTGACGGTGGTGGCCTATCGCGGACCGATAACCAAACTGGATTTGGAGCGAATCCGGGGAGTTAATTGCAGTTTGATCCTGCGCAACCTGATGATCAAAGGGCTTGTTGAGGCGGAAAACGACAAAGTGACGGAAAACGCAAGATATAGGATCACGCCCAGCTTTATGAGACATTTGGGAATTATGGAGGTAAAAGAATTGCCTAACTATAAGGAGCTTTCGCAAGCAGAGTCTCTGGAGGATATTTTAGAAGATAAGTAAACGAATAATGTTTAGTTTTTTGTTTAGCCTGATAATAGCGAGTCAGTTGGTTGCGCCGGTTTCGGAACTGGCGCAAATAGCCATGGAGCATAAAAGCAATTATCCGGCGAGAAAAATGACCGGCAGTTTTGAGCCGGTGATTGAGGCCAAGAGCGCTTTGGCATTGGACATTGAGTCCGGTAAGATTTTATACCAAAAGGACGGTTTTAAAAAAAGACCTTTGGCAAGCATAACCAAATTAATGACTGCCTTGGTTTTTTTGGAAAACAATGACCACTGGGACAGGAAAATACGGATTAGCCAAGATGACCAAAAAAACGGCGGCAAAGTGGTTTTGTTTCCGGGAGAAGAAATATGGCTCAAGGATTTATTCAGAACGGCCTTGGTCGGTTCGGTCAACAGCGCCGCTTATGAATTGGCTTCGGCCACGCCTTTAAGTTATGAAGATTTTATAAAGAGAATGAACACCAAGGCGGTGGAGATTGGCATGAAAAACAGCATTTTTTTGGAGCCGACTGGGATAGACGCGCATAATATGGCAACGGCGATGGACGCGGCCAAGTTGATTGAATATGCTTTGGGCAAGGAAGAGATCAGACTGGCTTTGACCATGCCAAACTATTCTTTTAGAGCGGCGAGCGGCGAGTCTCATACGCTAAAAAACACCAACAAACTTTTAACCAGTTATTTGAATCTTGTGGGCGGTAAAACCGGTTACACGGAAGAAGCGGGATTTTGTCTGGCTAATGTGGTTAGCCATCCAAAATTTGGTCAGGAGATAGTGGTGGTGATACTTGGCGCTGAATCAGAGGAAGAAAGATTTCAACAGAATAAATTTTTATCGCAGTGGGTGTTTGACAATTGGGAATGGGGGGAGGCGAGAAAACAATAAGACACAGCCCGCCAAGTACCAAGGTGAATTATTCACATAAGTGGAAGGCGCCTGCCTGCCCTGCCTACCGGCAGGCAGGCGGCAGGCAGGGATCAGCCCAAGGCTGAAAATCAAAAAATTAAGAAAACAAACTGATGTTATTAAATTTTTCAAAAAATTATATGACCAGTCAAAATAAAAAATACATAATCGCCAACTGGAAAATGAAACTTGGCCAGCAGGCGGCGGTGGAATTGTTTTAAAGGAACGGAAATCAAGCTTGGGGTGCAAGATATTTTTTACCACGATTTTGGAGCTTATACCGGTCAGATATCACCCTCCGTGGTAAAAGAAATAGGTTGCGAGTATGCGATTATTGGGCATTCGGAGGTGAGAAAACTTGGTGAAACCGATGAGAATGTGAACAGAAAAGTGGCCGTGGCGCTGAAGCACAACTTGACGCCGATTATTTGCGTAGGCGAGACATTCCAGGAATATGAAGCGAAAAAAACAGAGGTGGTGATTATTAATCAGGTGGTTAAAGCGTTGGAGGATGTTAAATTAGAGGCGGGGCAAAAAGTGATTATCGCTTACGAACCAGTTTGGGTAATAGGCTCGGGTCAGGCGGTAGATCACGGTATTTTCCAACAGATCGTGCAAATCATCGCGCATACGGCGATTGAGATGGGAGAGAAACTATCCAATAAATTTGAAGTTATCTACGGGGGCAGCGTTGACGAAGACAATATCAAGGATTTTATCGCAGGTAATATTTCCGCTGGCGTGATCGTTGGCAATAACAGTTTAGTAGCGGATAAATTATTAAAAATAATCAGGAATATCCAATAATATGCATTATGCCGTTTTGATTTTGATAATACTGATTTGTCTGGCAGTCATTTTGCGTTTGGCCGGCGGCAAGGTCCGCAAGCTCAAGCTAATTGCGGTGGAGGCGATACCGGAAGAAAAACAGAGTGAGATAAAAAAAAGATTGTTGGAAATCCGGTTGCAGAAGCGCATACTTGGTGGCGGACAAAAGATTTTTTCTTTTTTTAAAAAAGTAGGCGCTATTTGCCTTAATATTGTAGTCGGATTGGTAATTTTTTTCAAAATGAAAAGACAAAGAAGGTTGTTCACCAGAAAGATGCCGGAAGCAAAAATTAGAACGGAATCGAAGACGGCGAGTGTGGTTTCCGACAAGCTTTTGGAGGCCGGAGTTTTGATTAAAAAGAGAATGTTTGATGAGGCGGAAGGGAAATGCATTGAAGCTTTAAAAGATGAACCAAAAAATGTTGATATTTTTTTGGTTTTGGGAGACATCTATGCGTTTAAGCAAGAATGGAAATCGGCCGAAGAGACATACCGCCATATTATGAGAATTGATCCGAAATTTCTATTAGCCCAAAAGGAGCTGGCAAATATTTTGGAAACAAGCAAAAAATGGGAAGATTTAAAGCAATTAAGCCAATATATTTTAAAGAACGGCCATGAGGAGGCCTGGATTTACATCAAGTTGGGTTTGAGCTACCGGAAAACAGGCTATCCGGATGTGGCGGAAAAATATTTTGAAAGAGCGGTTGAGCTTGAGCCAAAAAGCGAGCCAGCGCTTGACTGTTTGCTTGAGGCCGCTATAATAAACAAAAATAAATCATTAGCGTTGAAGGCACTCAATACCTTAATGGGCATCAGTTCAGACGCGATGAAATTGCAGAGCTATCAGGATAAGATTGACATTTTGTGAATTTTTCATAAAAATTTTAGGCCGTTGTAGCTCAGTTGGTAGACCTGTCCGCCAGAGCCAAAGCCCATGTAGCTCAGTTGGTAGAGCAACTCCATGGTAAGGAGTAGGTCGCCAGTTCAAATCTGGCCGTGGGCTCTGGCTTTGGCAGGCGGGGCAACTCCATGGTAAGGAGTAGGTCCTCGGTTCAAATCCGAGCAACGGCTCCAGTCCGCATATCATTTGTAGTTGGTAGAGCACCCCAACATTATGTCGTGAAGCTCGCCGGTTTTCCCCTTCGGGGGATCTCTCGCAGAGAGACAAATCCGAGCAACGGCTCCAGCGCGAAAATTATATATCAAATCAAATATATGACACTCGGTCTTTTCACTTTGGCGGTCAACGCGCTTTTGGTGCCCTTGGTCGGCAAAAAGTAAATCAGAATAGTCTTTGGCTAAAATACTTATACTAAAAAATCCGTTGGCTAGACGGATTTTTGCTTTTGACTAATTCCCCTTAAAATTCTATACTTAAAGGGAATTGAATAATGAATTATAAGTCATGGATTAAGGGAGAAAAACCAAAACCATAATTCATTATTCATTATTCTTAATTCAAATTATAAACTAAAATCCAACCTAAAACAAGTTGGATTAAAAGGGAAAAATATGGATAATATCAATGCGAATAATGCGACTTGCTGCCATAAACCAATGTTTTGGTTTAAGATTTTGACCCTGCTTTGCGTCACCGCTATTGTAATTGTTTCAGTGGCGCTGGCTTTGCGCAAAGACGATTTTAATAACCAGTTTTCCGTGTCCGCGACCGGCCGGGTGTTTGCCAAACCAGACATCGCCAATCTAATTGTGGGCGTGAAGACCGAAGCTAAATCAACCGCGGCTCTGGCGGTAAAAGAGAATACAGCCAAAATGAATGAAATTGTGAAGGCCTTAAAAGATATTGGGATTGAAGAAAAGGACATTCAGACCACTAATTATAATCTGAACCCGGTTTATGACTGGACAGATAAGACTGGCCAGCGCTTGAAAGGTTATGAGGTTAATCAAAATATCAATATCAAGATTCGCAACTTAGACAAAATTGGCGACGCGATTGCCAAAACAACGGAAAAAGGCGCCAATCAAATTGGCAATATTTCTTTTACCATTGATGATGAATTCGCTTTAAGAAATGAAGCGCGGAGCGAGGCGATTAAAAAAGCCAAAGAAAAAGCCGCGGGTATTGTGGCTGAAACCGGGATTAAACTTGGCAAAATTATCAATGTCTATGAAAATCAGGTGTATTATCCTTCGGCCATAAATTACAGCAAGGATATGGCCTTGGGCATTGGCGGTGGCGGCGGAGTGCCCGCGCCAGAGATTCAGGCTGGTGAAAATGAAGTTATTGTGGAAGCGACGGTGGTGTGGGAGGTAAAGCGTTAAATAAAAAGTGAACTGCTTCACTTTTTATAGCTTTACCGGGCGAATTGTTGTGCCGCAGGCACCAATTCGCCCCACACCTTTAAGTAATTTATAATTTTAAAATCCAAATTTTTCCGCCAATTTCTAATGTGTTTAATCCAGATTCGTGGAAGGCGGATCAGCCTCTGGCTGAAAAATAATTTTAAACAATCAATTTTAAATTTTCAAAAAATAAATATGCAATACGATTTAGAAGAAAGATGTTCAGTATTTGCCGAAAATGTGGTTGTTTTGTGCAAGAAGATCAAGTTAAACGATTTAAATAAATCTATTATTATCCAATTGATTAGATCTGCTACAAGTATTGGCGCTAATTATATGGAAGCTAATGGGGCAAGTTCTAAAAAAGATTTTAAAAATAAAATATTTATTTGTTTAAAAGAAGCAAGAGAAACCAAACATTGGTTGAGGCTTTTAGCTAGATTAGAAGAAGAACATATTCGACAATGCAGAATATTGTGGCAAGAAGTTCATGAGTTGTGTTTGATTTTCGGCAAGATTTCAAGCAGCTGTTAATTATTTTAAAATTTAAAATTTGGATTTTGGATTTATTTTAAAATTTAAAATTTGGAATTTAAAATTGTTTAATTATGTTCATTAAAGGCCTCCAAAATTACAAAAATAAATCCGTCACCTTGCGCGGTTGGATTTACAATTTCCGCTCGTCATGGAGTATTATTTGTTGTCAGTTGATTAATTTTTATATTAGTTCTATAATTCACTTATAGGTTAATTTTAGCGCCAATGACCAAATTTTATGTATATTAAGCGAAAATTAGAAGATGCCATTTTAAGGAACTTAAATTCCCCGGAGATTACTGCTGTAGTGGGTCCAAGACAATGTGGTAAAACAACCATGGTGAATAATCTTATGCAAGGCTTAGAAGACTCTGCTGTTTTAACTTTTGATAACCAAAATATGCTGGCGATGTTTGAAAAAAATACAGATGCTTTCATTTCTTCCTATGTTAAGGGTAATAAATATCTTTTTATTGATGAGTTTCAGTATGCTAAAAATGGTGGAAAGATTCTCAAGTATATCTTTGATACCCAAAAGATAAAAATTATTATTTCCGGCTCATCAGTCGCTGATTTAACTGTCAGGGCAATTAAATATTTGGTTGGCCGCATTTTTGTGTTTAACTTATATCCCTTTGACTTTGAAGAATTTTTATTAGCCAGAGATGCAAATTTGCTGAAACTATATGTTGAATATAAGGGGAAGATTAATTTAATGACTCAGCCGTCAAAATCAGTCAAAATTTCTGATATAATTCATAAAAGGATGCTGAAATATTATGAAGAATTTTTACTTTTTGGAGGATATCCGCGCGTGGTGTTAGAGGAAAATTATGAGCAAAAAAAGAACTGCTCAACATTATTTACAACACTTATTTTTTAAGAGAAGTGCGCGACATTTTAGGACTCATTGACGATTATAAGTTGAATAATTTGATTAAAGGATTGGCGTTGCAAATTGGCAATTTGGTTGAATATCAAGATTTATCCCGGCTATCTGGTTATTCTTTCGCAGCTTTAAAGAAGTATTTAAACTTTTTAGAAAAAACTTATGTGTGTCATTTTGTGCGGCCTTTTTATAAAAATAAAAGAACAGAAATTGTAAAAAATCCCAAAGTATATTTTTTTGATACCGGACTGCGCAACGTTATCGTGAATGATTTTCGTTCATTTAATGAGAGGACGGACAGCGGTGCTTTACTGGAAAATGGTTTGGCCTGTCAGCTCATCAAAAAAAATTGGGAATTTAATTTTTGGCGTGATAAAAAGAAAAATGAGCTGGATTTTGTGGTAGCGCTTGGTAATGGCAAAACAATTGCCGTAGAGTCAAAAAATTACTTAAAAGAGACAAGCAGGCCAGCCACAAGAGTTTTTCAAAAAAATTATCCGGAGATAAATATTTACCACAGTTATTGGCAGATAGAAGACAA
>LCCW01000040.1 GCA_000998185.1 Candidatus Kuenenbacteria bacterium GW2011_GWA2_42_15
GTTAATGAAGATGGAGAAAGCATAAAAGAAAAAGGAGATATGGATGTTTGGATTGCGGTTGACGCGATGCACCATTTGAATAAATATAACACGGCAATCTTTTTTACCGGTGATTCGGATTTTTTGCCATTAATCAGCTATTTGAAAAATAACAATAAAAAAGTTTTTATTTTTTCTTCGCAAAATAATATTTCGGAAGAATTGAGAACTGGTGGTGATGGGTATGCTGATGTATTAGAAATACCGGACATTTGGGGCAGGGAGTTAAAATATAGGGAAGCAAAGAAATAAAAAACCACCCTCCGCAAGGAAGGTGGCTCTTGGATGTAATACCCTAACGGTTCTATGGGAGAACCGAAAGACAATTTAAGTATATATCATTTTAAAAAATTGTCAAATTTAATTTTATCCACAGGTGAAATGATTTATTTTTTTATGCTCACCACAACCCGAAAATCATTATTATACAAAAGCGGAGTAGAATACGCTGATTATTGCATTAACCATGTGGAAGGTTGCTCGCACGGTTGCCGGTTTCCTTGTTATGCCATGATGATGAAAAAAAGATGCGGCGTGATTAAGGATTATAACGACTGGTTAAAGCCTAAAATTGTTAGCAATGCTTTAGAGCTGCTGGATCAGGAAATTCCAAAATTAAAACACAAAATAAAGGTTGTGCATCTTTGTTTTACCACTGACCCTTTTATGTATCAGCAAAAAGAAGTTGAGGATTTGACATTAAAAATAATTGAAAAATTAAACCGGGATGGTATTAGATGCACGGTTTTAACCAAAGGAATTTATCCCAAAGCTTTAACTAATACAAAAAAATATGGAGAAAATAATGAATATGCCATTACACTAGTTTCATTAGATGAGAATTTTAAAAAAAGATACGAGCCATTTAGCGCGCCATATGAGCCAAGGATAAAAGCGTTAAAATATTTACATGACAAAGGTTTAAAAACTTGGGTGAGCATGGAACCATATCCAACACCAAATTTGGTTGAGCAAAATCTTAATAAAATTTTAGAAAGAATTAAATTTGTTGATAAAATTATTTTCGGAAAGTTGAATTACAATGTTAAAACATCAGAATTTGAAGACAATAAAAACTTCTATCAGGAATGTGCTGAATTAGTGATTGATTTCTGTGAGAAAAACAATATTGAGAGACATATTAAATATGGAACACAGAAAAAAGACAATAAAAAGACCGAGAGGATATTTCGTGGAATTAATATGAATGACAAAGTTAACCTTTATGGTGTCGCTCAAGCCAGATTGAAAATTTAAGCGATTAAAGTTATAATAAAAGCACATTACCACGATGTGCTTTTTATTTTAAACAAACCAGTTGATTTATGAGTGTAGACCATCAAAATAAAATTAGTAAAGATCCGGACGAGGGAATCCAAGAACTCATGGAAAGCCACGATTTAGACGAGGACACGGCTGAACAGGTCAGAGATGCCATGGATTTCGTTTAGCGTTCGGAGAAAAAATCGCCATTTGCGTGGCGATTTTTAATTTGACAGAAGTTATTTTTATAATTGTTTATTCCGCCGCCAGTAACCCCAATACATAGATCAACAAAATCCCGCCGGCGAACCAGGCTGCCTGGCCCGCTATTTTTCTATTATCCGTTTCGTGATGCAGAAGCGGGATCAAGTCAGCCATGGCCAGATAAATGAAATTGCCCGCGGCAATTGAGAGAAGATACGGCGCAACATTCCATTCACTCGCGAAAAAATATGCCAGCGTAGCTCCGATTATCGCCGTGGCCGCGAACAGAAAATTGTAACAGTAAATTTTTTTTATGGACAATCCCGCGTACGACAGCACGCCGGCGTCAGAAAGTTCCTGCGGAATTTCATGCGCGATCACCGCTACCGTGGTAATCAGTCCCAGCCGCGCATCCACCATAAATGTCGTAGCCAAAATTACGCCGTCAATAAAATTATGCAAGCCATCGCCGAACAAATTAAACCAGATCAGATGTTTATGGCTCTCATCAGCGCAATTGCCGTGCCGGCAGTGATGCCAGTGAAAAATCGTTTCAATCAGAAAAAGTACGAGTATCGTTAATAATACGATTACGCCCATGCTTTTGTACGCCAATCCGTCGTTTAGAGTTTCCGGTATGATGTCCAGCCAGACGACCGCCAGCAGAACCCCGGCCGCCAAACTAATCAATCTCTCAATTTTTTTATAGAGACCGCTTTTTAAAAATAAAAAAATAGCCAAGATTGAGATTAAACTGACTATCAATGTGGAGCTAAAAATTAAAATCAAAAGCATAAGAAGATTTATTTATTGATGTAGTCTTTGTATTGCGCGGTGTTTTTCCAGCTGCCAAAGGGAATTGTCGGATGCACTGTTCTGCCGCCAAATTTTATCGCCTTTGCGATCGCCGCCACCGGATAGCCGCCGTAAACATAGGCATTGGTTAAAGTTTTCCAGTTTTTTTCGCTCACCTTGACCGTGCCCATTTCAGCTCTTATCAAGGCGCGCAACTCCTTGCCTTTTTCCAATTCTTTGCCGGCGGTCAGCTGCGGTTTCAGATATAAAACTTTTTGTAATTTTGTGTCGCCGGCCACCGTCGGGTCATAGCCGTATTTTATTTCCACATCATCGTTAAATCCATCGCCGTCAGTGTCTTTTTTTATCGGACTCGTGCCGATTTCTTTTTCATAATTATCAGAGAGCGTGTCTCCGTCAGTATCTTGGTACGGCGCCGGCGGTAATTTTGGTTTTGGCACCGTCAGACTGGGATTCAAGGTCGTAAAAGTATATTCTTTGCTTTCTTTGCTTTTATCGTAAAAACTGTCGTAGCAATCAAGTTTATAATAATAAGTCGCGGCCGGTTCAAGCCCGGTGATCGTTATTATATGCTCCAAAAGCCTTTCTTCGTCGTTTGCCTCAAGCTCTTTGTCGTATTGTTCCGAACCGTTGCCGTATCTTACGCGGCACCTGGCGATTAGATTGGTCCTCCAAGATATTTTCACTTCTTTGGCGAAAACCATTGACGGATCAAAATCCACCGGCTTGATATTGTCTATTATTAACTCGGTTTTACTGTCCAGATATCTGTCGGTTCTCGTTTCAATGATTTGGCTGGTTTTATTTTGGCCCCGGTCTTCGGCTATTATTTTAAAATAATATTTTTGATCCGTATCCAAATCATGAATCAAGACTTCATGCCTTTTTTTAAAATCACCAGCGCCGGCGTCGCGATTTAAATTATTAAAATCCGCTCCGAATTTTATTTCAGCCCTGGTTTCTTCATCCGTCTCATAAAATATCGCCGCGGCGTCTTTGGTGACCTGGATTATTCTAGTCGTTATAAATTCAGGCGCAATCGTGTCTGGCATATCCTTGGTGGAAAAAGTCTGCAAAAACAGCTCCTTGGCTTCGTCCGCTTTTGTCACGGCGATTATTTTATAATAATAAGTCACATCTTTTTCCAGGCCGGTCAAGGTAGTTTCATGGTTATAGTCGTAGACCCCGTAATCAATTTTCTTGCCCAGATTGTCCGCGCTGGTGCCATATGAAACAAACGCTTTGGTCGGCTCGCTAAAAGTGTCCCAGCTGATTTTAGCCGTGCCGTTTTTAATCCCGTAGACATTGACATTACTGAATTTAATCTCCGCTCGCGCTTGACGGCCGCCGGCCCAAAAAATAATCAGCGAAAATATTATACTTAGATAAGTTATTTTTTTTGACATAATTCAGTTCATTATCTTTTTATTTCATTATCTTTATTATTATCTCATATTTTCATCCGCTTGTCATTTATGTCTTGTTTGCGCCAAGACGGCAAAATGTTTCCAATTCCCGCGGGCTGTCACCAAGGGTTTTTTTATTCTTTTCTTTTTATGTTATAATTATTTTGAAAGACTTATTAACACCTTTTATTTTTTATGTTGATTAAAGATCAAAGAGGTTTTACGCTGATTGAGCTTTTGGTGGTGATTGCCATTTTTGCCCTGATGGCTAATATTACGATGATTTCTTTGGACCGCGCCAAGCGCGAATCGCGCGACACCAAGAGAATGTCCGATGTCAACCAGCTCCGTTCCGCTCTTCAGCTTTACATTATGGACAAAGGCACTTATCCTGACGGCGACGGTATAGCCTTGGGTAGCGCGACTAGGGCGGTTTTAGACACGCGCGGTTGGGCAGCCAGTCCGCCGACCATGCCGGTTTTTATGCCAACCGTCCCTCGCGACCCCAAAAAGATTAATCAGCCCGAAAGTCCTTGTACTGATGTTTCCACCTCGCCCTGCGACTACGGCTATACCTTTTTATCTGCTGACAGCTATGCGATGTATTTTTATCTGGAAGGCAAGGTTAGCGACAAAGACCCTGGTCTTTACCGGGTCACTAAAGACAGCATAGTTAAAATCAATTAGAAAAACAAGCTTTTCGCCCCCCCTTTTTTAAAACAGAGGGGATTTTGATATAATAATAGAAGTATGGACAAAAATCAAGCTCATAAGCGAATTATTAAACTCAAAGAACAGTTGGCTGAATTAAACCATGCTTATTTTGCGTTGGACAAGCCGATTGCCTCCGATGCAGTCCGTGATTCGCTTAAGCGCGAATTAAAATCTCTAGAAGATGAATACCCCGATTTTATTACCCTGGATTCTCCAACCCAGCGCATTGGCGGCAAAGCCCTTGGCAAATTTGAAAAAGTCAGGCACTCTATTCCCAAATATTCTTTGGACGATGTTTTTTCTTTTGATGAAGTTTTGGAGTTTGACGCTCGGGTCAAGAGATTTCTGGATTTGCCAAGCGGCCAAGACATTATCTATACCGGTGAGTTAAAAATAGATGGGCTCAATATGACTTTTATTTACGAGCGCGGGTTGTTCAAGCGCGCGATTACGCGCGGCGATGGCGTTGTTGGCGAAGATGTTACTCATACCATAAAGACCGTGGAAAGCGTGCCCTTAAAATTAAAACAACCTCTGGACATTGAAGTTGGCGGCGAGATTTATATGCCGATTAAAAGTTTTGAAGCTCTAAATAAATTAGCGGCTAAAAACGACGAGGAGCCTTTTGCCAATCCGAGAAACGCCGCGGCCGGCACCGTGCGCCAGCTTGATCCGAGCATTGCCGCCAGCCGCGACCTGCAGGCTTTTTTTTACGCTGTTTATACCCGGTTAAAAGATGCTGATTCCAATCGTTCAATTACAACGCAGTTCGCCACCCTGGCATACCTGCGTTCCCTGGGTTTTCGGGTGGAAAAACACTTTGGCGTGTTTAAAAACATTGCCGCGGTCAAAGATTTTTTAGTTAAAGCAGAAAATTTGAGAGACAGTCTTGGTTTTCAAGTTGACGGCGTGGTTATCAAGGTTAACAATCTTAATTCACAAGCGCGCCTCGGCCGCACCGCCAAATGCGCGCGCTGGGCCGTGGCTTATAAATTTGCCGCTGAAGAAGCCACCACTGTCGTTGAGGATATTCAAGTTCAGATTGGCCGCACCGGCGTTTTGACGCCAGTGGCGCATCTGAAGCCGGTTAAAGTGGCCGGCTCCACTGTTGCCCGCGCCACGCTGCACAATGCCGATGAAATTAAAAGATTAACCGTAAAAATAGGGGATACGGTGATTATTCAAAAAGCCGGCGATGTTATTCCTGATATTGTTAAAGTCTTGTCAAAATTACGGACCGGCCGGGAAAAGGAATTTAAAATGCCCGAGTGTTGTCCGGTTTGTAATTCAAAAATTATTCAAAAAGCCGGCGAAGTCGCTTATCGCTGCGCCAATCCCAATTGTTACGCGCAGCAAAGAGAAAAGATTTACCATTTTGTTTCCCGGCACGCTTTTAACATTGACGGGCTTGGCCCGAAAATCATTGACCAGCTTTTAGAGCATGATCTGATCAAAGATGCCGCTGACATTTTTACTCTGTCAAAAAATGAGCTGGAGCCTTTGGAACGATTTGCCGAAAAATCAGCCAGTAATTTGGCGGCATCAATTGAAAAGGCCAAGCGCGTCAGCCTGCTCAAATTCATTTTCGCTCTGGGTATCAGAAATGTCGGCGAAGAAACCGCTACTGATTTGGCGGAAAATTTTTCTGCTCTTGATAAAATAAAAAATGCTTCGCTTGAGAATCTGGAGCAGATAAAAGATGTCGGCCCGGTGGTGGCGCAAAGCATTTACGATTATTTCCGCGAGCCAAAAAATATCCGCCTGATTTCCAAGCTATTAAAAAATGGTGTGACCATTACCGCCGCTCTTCAGTCGCCGCCCAAGAATCAAAAATTGTCCGGCCAAATTTTTGTCTTGACCGGCACCTTAGAGAGCTTGCCGCGCGAAGAAGCCAAACAAAAGATCCGCTCTTTGGGCGGCGAAATTTCCGAATCAGTTTCTAAAAAAACCAGCTTTGTCGTGGCTGGCGAAAATCCCGGCTCCAAGCTGACTAAAGCGCGCCAGCTTGGCGTCAAAGTCATTACAGAAAAAGAATTTTTGGAAGTGATAAAATAATTTCTTCAATCTTTTATCTGCGAAAATTTAATATTCGTAGGGGCGTATTGCCATACGCCCTTTTTAAAATAAAAAAATGAAGGGTACCTGTTTTTTTGGCTTTTTACATCAATATTTGATGCCAAACCAGGTTA
>LCCW01000041.1 GCA_000998185.1 Candidatus Kuenenbacteria bacterium GW2011_GWA2_42_15
AATTCTGATGTGGGCAGTATCGGCGTGACCATGTCTTATTTGGACAACACCGCTCAAAACCAGAAAGAAGGCTTAAGTTATAATCAATTAAGTTCTGGTAAATTTAAAGACACGGGCGATCCCAATAAAACATTATCGGTTGAAGAAAAAGCGCTTCTTATGCGCGATGTCAATATAATCCATCAGAATTTTATGGAAGCGGTGGCGGAAAATAGAAATTTGGATATTAATAAAGTTAAGGCCATGGCCGATGGTTCATCAATGCTTGGCGAGATGGCGCTCCAAAATGGTTTAATTGACAAAATTGGCGGAGAAAGTGAAGTCAAAGAATATCTGAAAGAAAAGATTGGTGATGAAGTGGAGATCTGTTGGTAAATTTGGTTAATATAAAAAATAAAACCCCGCTGTTTGGGCGGGGTTTTTGAATCGGTGTGAATTATGAAGTGGCTCGTTACATCAGCGTGACGCTAGCCACTTCATCGCCGGCTTCTTTGAGGCGCATCAGGCGCACACCTTGGGTGTCGCGGCCAAGCCTGGGCACTGACTTCAAAGGCAGGCGGATGACTTGTCCTTTGCCGGAAATAATCAGCAGATCGCCATTGGTTCCTTCAGGCAAATTGGCCGGGTCAATGATAAAGGCCGAAGCCAGCTGGCCGGTTTTGGCCGTGAGCTTAATTGTTTTTACGCCAGAGCCGCCGCGGCCTTGAACTTTATAATTTTTTAGAGAGGTCAGTTTACCAGTGCCATTGGCGGAAAGAGCGAAAACAAAACCTTTATTATTATTAGTGTTAACAACATCCATGCCGATAACATCGCTATTCTTTTTTAGGCGGATGCCGCGAACGCCGCCGGCGGTGCGGCCCATGGATCGCAGATTGGTTTCTTTAAAACGGATGGCTTGACCCACAGCGGAGGTGAGGACAATTTCGTCTTTGCCGGTGGATGGCTTAACCCATTCCAAAACATCTTCGTTTTTAAGTTTGATGGTAATGAGACCGGAACGGCGGACATTGTCAAATTGATCCAAAGCGACTTTTTTTATGGTGCCGCCCCGGGTAGCCATAACCAGAAATTTATAACTGCTTAGATCAGCCAGAGAGAGCACGGCGGAAACTTTTTCGCCCGGGGCGAGCTGGAGGAAGTTAACAATAGCCTGGCCTTTGGCAGTGCGGGAAGCTACTGGAATTTCATAAGCCTTAAGCTGGAAGACGCGGCCGCGCGTGGTGAAGAACAGCAGATCTTTGTGGGTGGTGGTGGCAAAAAGCGATTCCACCGTGTCTTCTTCTTTGGTGGTAACGCCGGCCACGCCTTTGCCGCCGCGGGCTTGAGTTTTGAAGGTGTCTGGCGCCAGTCGTTTGATATAACCGTCTTTAGTGATCACCACAATCACATTTTCATCCGGAATAAGGTCTTCCTGCGAAAATTTATCCACGGCGTTTTTGAAGATCTTGGTTTTGCGCGGGTTGCCGTATTTTTCTTTAATGGCCTTGAGCTCTTCTTTGATAATATTTAAAATCCTTTGCGGGCTTTTAAGGATTGATTCCAATTCTTTGATCAGATTCCTTTTTTCTTTGAGCTCGGTTTCTATTTTCAGCTGTTCCAGATTGGCCAATTGCTGCAGCTTCATTTCTAGAATGGCGACGGCTTGAATTTCAGTCAGTTTAAATTTGCGCATGAGATTGAGTTTGGCCTGGTCTTTGTCCTTGGATTCCTTGATGGTTTTTATAACTGCGTCAATTTTACTTAACGCCAGCATTAAGCCTGCCAAAACATGGGCGCGGGCTTTGGCTTTTTCCAAATCAAACTTGGTCCGTCGGCTGATTATTTCCTGCTGGTGTTTGATATATTCTTCCAAAATCATTTTGAGTGTCAAGACCCGCGGTTGAATGCCGTCAACGAGAGCGAGCATATTGACATGAAAAGAGCCCTGAAGCGTAGTTTGTTTATAGAGCTGATTCAAGATTTTTTTGGGATAGGTGTCTTTTTTGAGTTCAATCACCACGCGCACTTCACCTTTGGCCGATTCGTCGCGGATATCTTTAATGCCCTCTATTTTTTTGTCTTTGACCAGTTCGGCCATGCGTTCAATCAGGGCGGATTTATTGACCTGATAGGGGACAGAGGAAACAATGATCTGAAAACCATTTTTATTTTCCACTATTTCGGCATCAGCTCTCATGACAATAGAGCCTTTGCCGGTGGCGTAAGCTTGTTTTATGTCTTGTAGATTAAAAATAGAAGCGCCGGTCGGAAAATCAGGACCCTTGACATATGCCATCAGGTCGTCAAGATCGGCTTGCGGGTGGTCGATCAGATGACAGATGCCATCCACCACTTCGCCTAGATTGTGGGGCGGGATGCTCGTGGCCATACCGACGGCGATGCCAAGCGAGCCATTGAGTAAAAGATTGGGAAGTCTGGCCGGCAGGACTCGCGGTTCCTGTTGCGTGCCATCATAGTTGGGAATGAAATTAACGGTATTTTTTTCCAAATCCAAGAGCAGCTGCTCGGCAATCGGGGCCAGTTTAGCCTCAGTATAACGCATAGCGGCCGCGCTATCGCCATCCATGGAACCAAAGTTGCCTTGGCCGTGCACCAGCGGATAGCGCATGGAAAAATCCTGGGCCAGACGAACCATGGAATCATAGACCGCGACATCGCCGTGAGGGTGATATTTACCAAGAACTTCGCCGACGACCGTGGCGGATTTTCTAAACTTGGCCGTTGGTTTTAGACCAATGTCCCACATCGCGTAGAGAATGCGGCGATGGACCGGTTTCAGGCCGTCGCGCACATCAGGCAGGGCCCGGGATACAATCACCGACATGGCATAATCCAAATACGACTCGCGCATTTCTTGAACGATTTCGCGCGGTTCAATCATTTCATTGGTTGGGGTCGGCTCAATAGGGCTGTCGTTGGTTGATTTGGATTTCTTATCTTGCATATTTTTTAAATTAACAATTGGCGCACTGACAATTAACACACTAACAATTAACAGATGGCTACTGACTTATTATTTAATATTGATGGTTGAACTTGGGGTGGTGGTGGAGACGGTTTTGTTTTTTAACTTTTCAATTATTTTATCCAACTCTTCCGGTTTGATTTCGGGACCGCCCTGGAGCAATTTGGCAGTAGTAGTCGGCGTTTGGTTGAGGGATTCTTTGAGTGTTTCAAAATCATCAAAGAGATCCGACAATTTTCGTTCAATCATTTGCAAATTATCGGGAGAACTTTTTTTGGCCTGATCAGCCGGAGTTGATTTAAGCGTGTGCATAAAAACGGCTATCCAGGCCGTAAAAATCACCACCATAGTTGCGCCGATAGTCAGATAGAGCTTACAACGATTATTTTCAAAAGGGAACTTCATGGCAGTAATTTTTTACGGTTTTAATAAAATCAAACGGGTTTCTTCCGGCGGCAGATCTTTTTTGGAAATTTTTAATTTATCCAGTTCTTCTTCGTGATTGCCCATTTCTTTTACGAAACGATCAGGGGCGTCAAAGGGCAGGGCGAGGCCGGGGATTTTATAACACATCGGAATAACAATTCTCGGTTCTATCTGATTGACCAACCTGGCGGCATCGGCGGCAGTGAGGGTTTTTTCTCCGCTGATTGGCACAAACAAGATGTCCACGCCTTCAATAGATTCAAGCTCGCTGGCGGTTAGTTCCTTTTTATTGAGTAACCCCAAAAAACCGATTTTCATGTCTTCCACCGATAAAACATAAAGAGTATTTTTTTCTTGGGCGGAGTGAGACAATCCGTAGACAAAAGAACCTTGGAGTTCATATTCGCCGGGGCTTTTAACAATAAACGGCTTAGGCGTTTGCTCGGTGCCCTTGAAGTCTTTCAGATCGCCAATCAGCTCGTCATCTTCACGGCTCAAAACCACAATGTCGGCCGCGAATTTCATTTTTGGCAAGCCGCATTTGGCAGCGTATGGATCGGTTAAAATCGTCGTTTCTCCGCCGTTTGATTTGGTTTGGATTTTAAAACAAGAATTGCCGAGCCATTGGATGGTCATAAAAAAAAATTAAAATTCAAAATTTTTATGTCCGCTTATATTGGTGTTTTGGGTTTGAAGCCCCGCAATACAATACTTTTATGTTTAAATTATTATTTTGAACTCTTTTGATAATCTCAAAAGCCGCTTCTTTGCTCCCCAATATAATGCCGTCTTTTTGCTTAAATCCTCTTTTTAACATTTCGCTGGCATTGCCGGTGGTAAATTCTGCTTGATCTAAAAGCAGATAGGACACGCCGATATTATTAAGTTTCAACGCAAAATCATACACTTCATTGACGAAATCGGGCAACATAGGAAACTCTGCGTGGATAGGAACAGGGGAATTTTTGACTATTTCATACGGATCAAATAGCAATGTCTTTTCGTCTTTTAACTTGGCGGACATCTTTATTTCATCCAATCCGGCATCCGCTAATTTATTCAGCAGAGAAGGTGTCAGGCGTCCGCGGCCGCTTCCGTCAGTAAAAAGATAAGTGTATATGTTGTCCTTTTTGGCTCTTTTAATAATATCCAAAACCCTACCAATATCAGTTAAAGGCTCTCCTCCAGAAATGGCTACGCATTTGTATTGTTTAATATGTTTGAATGCGTCGTCAATATCTTCAACCGGAATGTTTCCGACCATCATCTTTTCCGTATTTCTCAACTCGGACGGAACTGAACAATAAAAACATTTATAATCGCACTTGAATGTCATATAAAAAGTAACTTTCTCTCCTTTAACACAATATTCGCAGCCCCTTGGATATGCGCCCCGTTTGTATTCGCGGCTTCTGACTATTTTTTCACTAATTTCATTTATCATAATAGATTATAGTTTGTTTTCATAAATTACTTTATATTAAAGGACATCTGTCAGTGATATTAATTTTTGGAGATATTTCAGCTGGGGGGTTCTAAATGTTTCATAATGATTATGTTTTGAGGTGAGTAGTTTATTGACAAAAAAGCAATAAAATTAAAGGCACTGAAATAAAATGAATGCCTTTTAGATGCTTGAATATTACCAATTTTTACCCGGCTTGTCAAATCGGCGGAAATAGGCTATACTACTTTTAATTAAGATAATTTTATCAACTAACAGAGGGACTTAAATGCGACGGCGTTAGCCCTTATTATTAACTAATTTTTATGGTTACCAGCAGTAAAATTGAGGTAAGCAGCATGGAAAAATTACTGAACTCCGAAGAGAATCCAGTCTTGCCGAAAACGGGAGACTTGATAGAGGGAGAGGTATTATTTGTCGGACGCAATGAAATAATGGTGGATGTTGACGGACTTTTGACCGGCATTATCCGCGGTTATGAAGCTTATGACGAATCTGGAGAATATAGCCACTTGGCAATGGGCGATAAAATCTCCGCGACAGTAATTGATAATGAAAATGAAAAAGGTTTAGTGGAACTATCTTTAAAACAAGCTGGCCATAAGAAGGCTTGGGATAAAATTCGCAAAGCCAAGCAGGAAGGCGAGATCGTGGAGGTCTCGGTATTAGACGCCAATAAGGGCGGACTAATGGTTCGGCTTGACCAGACTTTTGGATTTTTGCCAGTCTCGCAATTATCGCCAGAACATTATCCGCGCGTGATTGGCGGCAATAAAAATAAGATCTTGGAAAAATTAAAAACGCTTATCAACGGCAAATTCAAGGTTCGGATTTTGGATGTGAACGACGACGACGGGACGCTCATCGTGTCCGAGAGGGCGGTGGATATGGAAGAGAGAAAAAAGATCTTAGCTGAATATCAAAAAGGCGACATGGTAGAGGGAACGATTACCGGCGTGGTAGATTTCGGGGCTTTTATGGAGTTTGGCAACGGGCTTGAAGGCCTGATTCATATTTCCGAACTTGGCTGGCAGAGGATTGACGATCCGCACGATATTGTTAAAGAGGGCCAAAAGATAAAAGCGCAAATCATTGACATTAACATTAATAAGGTTTCCTTGTCTCTCAAGAGATTGGAAAAAGATCCCTGGGAAGCCATCAAAGATCAGTATAAAATAGGTGACAAAACAAGAGCTAAAGTTGTCAAAGCTCATAAGCTCGGCGCTTTCGTGGAGATAGCTCCAAATATTCAAGGTTTGGCCAGACTGGGCGACAAGGGCCAAGACGACGAGCGAGCCGAGCTAGAGGTTGGCAAAGAATATGAGTTCGTAATTACCAATTTTGAACCCGTCGGGCACAAGCTCGGGTTGAGTTTGACATAAGATTTTTAAAATGGTTAAATAATTAAAACCTCCATAATAGCGGGGTTTTGATTTTTTTAAAAGCTTTAAAATGAAATCAGAATTTTAAGCCGCCAGTGGTTCGGTCTCTGGAACGCAACAGCCGTTTTATTCGTGTAGTGGGATGTTTTGCTTTTCTTTTGTAAAAGAAAAGCTAACAAAAGAAAGCTAGCTCGCTTGGAGCTCAAAAGAAAATCTTTGCCTCACTCGCGTGAAAATTGTCAGGGAACCCCATCGGCTAATCGCCTCACGCCCTGACAATTTTCTACGCCTCGTTCGGCCAGATTCTCATTTTCTCGGATTTGGTTATTTGTTCAAAGATTGTTATAATACATTCATTACTAAAAGATATTTATGAAAAACATTTCCAAAACATTCCTTGCTTTTTTTGTGATGATGATTGTGACGGCCGGGATTTTGTCTTTATTTGAAAACGACAACGCGCCAAAGACTGAAATTGGTTTGGGCCAGTTGGCAGGCAAGATCAAAGCCGGCGAGGTGGAGAAGATAGAGGTCAGGGGCAACGAGCTCAAGATTTTTACCAAGGATAAAAAAGAAGAAACGGCCTACAAAGAATCAGTGCAATCTTTGAGCGAGGCTTTGGTAAATTATGGCGTGACCGAGGAAGAGTTGCGAGCGACGGGGATAGCCATTAAAACAGACACGGGTTGGCAATACTGGCTGTCGGTGGTTTTACCGTTTTTGTTGCCGTTTCTTTTAATCATCGCTTTTGTGTATTTTGTTTCGCGCCAGGTGCAAGGCGTTAATAAAAAAGCCATGTCTTTTGGCCAGAGCGCGGCTAAAGCGGACAGATCCGATGAAAATAAAAAGCAGAAGGTGAAATTTGACCAGGTGGCAGGCGCCAGAGAGGCCAAGGCAGAACTTGAGGAGATCGTGCAGTTTTTGGAACATCCGAAAAAATTTATTGATCTGGGAGCAAAGATACCCAAAGGAGTACTGTTGATCGGTCCGCCCGGTTGCGGCAAAACGCTTTTGGCCAGGGCGGTGGCCGGTGAAGCAGGCGTCCCCTTTTTTTATGTTTCCGGTTCAGAGTTCGTGGAGATGTTTGTCGGCGTTGGCGCTTCCAGGGTAAGGTCGTTATTTGATAAGGCCAAAAAGAACGCGCCGTGCATCGTATTTTTGGATGAACTTGATGCCGTGGGCAGGAGAAGAGGCACTGGACTTGGCGGTTCTCATGACGAAAGGGAACAGACATTAAATCAAATTTTGGTGGAAATGGACGGTTTTGAGCCGAATGAAGGCGTGATTCTTCTGGCTGCGACCAACCGGCCCGATGTTTTAGATCCGGCGCTGTTGCGGCCGGGCAGATTTGACCGTCGGGTCGTGGTGGATTTGCCGGATTTAAAAGACCGGGAAGAAATTTTAAAAATACACGCCATGGGCAAGCCTCTGACCAATGATGTTGATTTGCACACGGTGGCGGCCAGAACGCCAGGCTTTTCCGGAGCGGATTTGTCCAATTTATTGAATGAAGCGGCCATACTTGCGGCCAAGCAGGATAAAAAACAAGTGGCCATGGTTGATATTTTAGAGAGCATTGATAAGGTAATGATCGGGCCGGAGAGAAAATCAAGAATGCTGTCTGAAAAAGAAAAGAAGGTGACGGCTTATCATGAGGCCGGGCACGCGGTAGTGGCGCACAGTTTGCCCAATGCCGATCCGGTGCACAAAATTTCCATTATTTCAAGGGGACAGGCCGGCGGTTACACCATCAAGTTGCCGACCGAAGACAAACATATGCACGCCTATTCGGAATTTTTGGATGAGATGGCGGTATTGCTCGGAGGCTATGCGGCCGAGAAGTTGGTTTTTGGCGAGATCACAACCGGGGCGACTTCTGATCTCAAGAGAGCGACGGAGATCGCCAAGGATTTGGTGATGCAATACGGCATGAGCCACAAGCTGGCGCCGAGAACATTTGGCGAAAGAGACGAGTTAATATTTTTTGGCAAGGAGATAAGCGAGCCGAGAGACTATTCGGAGAAATTGGCGGAGAAAATAGATGAGGAAGTGGCTGACTATATTAATGAGGCTCGTAAGAGCGCGAGCGATATTTTGACCAAGCGCAGAGAAGTTTTGGAGAAAGTGACAGAGGCGCTTTTGGCAAAAGAGGTTTTGGAAAGAGAAGAGTTTGAAAAGATCGTGGGAGAGAAAGGGGGCAACAAGGAGCAATTAACAATTAACAAGGAACAAGGCAGAACACAGAAAACACCCGCCCGCCTCGCAAGCGAGAGCGTTGTGGGCAGGCAAAAACACGAAAACGCAGAAAGCACGAAAGCACAATTAACAGGCAACAGTTAACCTGCCTACCCTGCCTACCCTGCCTACCCTGCCTACCGGCAGGCAGGCGGCAGGCAGGCGGCAGGCAGGCGGACAGGCAGGCGGCAGGCAGGCGGACAGGCAGGCAAGGGACAAGGAGAAAACAAGAAATCAAGAAATCAAGAGAATAAGAAAACAAAGGAGATTAGAAACCAGATACCAGAAATCAGCAATCAGTGATTAGGAATAGATTATGGGAAGGGCAGGATGGAAGATGCGGCGTGACTATCATTGACCAGTCCCCAATCGTAGCCGAGGGCAGGCTTGACCGGGCAATCCAGAAATAAATTTGGCGTTGCGTTGGAAACTGTGTTATAATAAAAACATTAAAATAAAAAATTAAATTTAAAATTATGGAGCCGATTTACAGACCAATTTTAAAAAAAGCCTGGCTGATCACTTGGCGCTTCAAATACTTGTGGTTTTTTGGTTTGTTCGCCGCGCTGCTCGGCAGCGGAGGCCTTTATAATTTTGATTTAAGTGTGGATAAGGCGAGCGACCAGGGCACATGGCTTTTAAAATTAAAAGAATTTTTTTCCGGAAATCTTTTTGCCGACTTGGGAGCCGGAGCCGCTGGCACGGGCAGCTTTAATGTTTGGTTGATGGTTTTACTCGTAGTGGTGGCGGTCTTGGGCATTTTTCTGTTTTGGTTATCGGTGGTTTCACAGGGAGCTTTAATCTACGGGGCAAGAGAAGCCAACCAGGGCAGGATATTATTTTTCAGCGAAGCTTTTAACAAGGGCAGAAAAAAGTTTTTTTCGCTTTTCGTTTTGAATGTGGTGATGGCTTTAGTGGCTTTGTTGATTCTGGCCGTTACCACCTTGCCGTTTCTACTCTTGGTTTTTAAACCAGAGCTGGCGAGCACCGCGGCCAGTCTTTTTGTGGCGATTTCGTTTATTATTCTCGCGCCTTTGGGATTTATTTTGTCTTTTGTGGTGCGTTACGGTTTGATTTTTGTGGTGAACAAAGACCGGAGCATCTGGGCGGCCATCAGCGAAGCCCGGAACATGTTTAAGAAAAATTGGCTGCCGTCTTTGGAGATGGCCATTTTAATTTGGTTGATTTATATCGTTTTGGGGCTTGTCTTGGGTTTGTTGACTAAATATATTATTTTGCCGGTGATTGTTTATATTTTTGCCTTATTCGTCAACACTTACGCGGGGTCAGAGCTCTTGGTGCAGGCGTTGGTCACTTTTGGACTCATTGTTTATCTGGCAATTTCTCTTTTAATCGCAGCGGCCGTGAGCGTCTTTGAGACTTCTTCGTGGGTTTTGCTTTTTGAAAGATTAAACAATGACGAGGTGGAGAGCAAGGTGGTGCGTTTGGTGTCGGCGGCTTTGGCCGGCAACAGAGAACCGGATAAATTGTTGCCTAAGCCAGAAGGACAACCGGAACTTTTGACGGCGCAACCACGCAAAGTGACGGTAAAAAAAATAATAAAAAAGAAAGCGCTGAAAGACGGAGAAGCGACGGAATAATTTGAGCATAAGATAAAGCATAAGATAAAAAGCCCCGACAAAATCGGGGTTTTTATGTTTGATTTTTTAATAAGCTAATGTTATAGTTGAAGTGAATTCAGGGAAGGGTGGTCCCGAGGCGAGCTCGGGATTGAAGGCGCAGTTCTCGTCACGGGATAAACCCGTGGAGCCACGAGTTCATTTCGGGGGAAAAAATAATTTAATTTATTGCGGAGCATGGAAGGGTGGCCGAGCGGTTGAAGGCGCGGCTCTCGAAAAGCCGTATCCCGCCAAACGGGATCGTGGGTTCAAATCCCACCCCTTCCGAATTTAAAATTGAATCAGTGGCCACTAAAATCCGACAGTTGAAACTATGGCCAAAATCGCCGAAGCGTTAAACATGTCCATGGAGGAATTACTGAAATAAAATTATGAATGCATTCAGAAAAAATATTGTTTCTTGGTTAGTATATGATCTTGGCAATTCTTTTTTTGTAACTGCCATTAGCGGTTTATTTTTAGGTCAGTGGTTGATTTTAGATAATAAATTAGACGATATTTGGTATGGGGCCGGATTTTCAATAGCCACTATATTTGTTCTTATCTCATCTCCTTTTTTAGGAGCATGGTCAGACAGAATCGGGAAGCGTATGCCCTTTTTAAAATGGACAACGATCGGTTTATTTATTTTTAACGGATTGGTTGCGCTTGTTGCTGTTTCTAATATCCCAATGAGCCAAAGAGTTTTTGTTGTTTTGGGGCTTACTATAATTGTCCAATGCTTGTATCAAATAAGTTTAATTTTTTATAATTCATTATTAAAAGAAGTATCTACCGAAGAAAATAGAGGAAAAATATCAGGGCTTGGCGAAGGATTTGGACAGTTAGGTTGGCTTTTTGGTTCAGTAATATTGCTTCCTTTTGCCAATGGGGCCATAACTCTTATCGGAGAGCCAGGCCGTCATCAAGTTTTTATTCCGGCATTTATAATTTCAACCCTATTAATGCTGCCTTTGTTATTTTGGTTTAGGGAGCAATCTCAAAAAAAAGAACAATTCCAAAAAACAGATGATTGTCAGCAAAATTCTATCGCTAAAAAAACAATTGAGGGAATCAAGCAGCTGTTTAATAAAAACAAAAATGTCGGAATTTTTTTAGTGGCTTTTTCCTTGATATCAGATATAGTCTTAACTCTAACTTTATATTTTGCCGTTGCAATGGACGCGCTTTATAAGATTAACGAAAATACGAAAGTTTTTATATTTGCCATTTTTCTTATTTGTACGACCGTTTTTGGTTATATTTTTGGAAAATTCGGAGACAGATTTGGGCATAAATTGATTCTTGTGATTTCTTGTTTTATTTTAATTGTTATAACAACTATTTTTTTCTTTTCATCGTCTTTGGGTATTTTATATTTAGTGGCAATTTTAGCAGGTGCCAGCGGCGGCGGATATTTTGTTCTTTCCAGATCTCTTATGATAAAAATATCGCCCCAAAACCAGTTGGGTGAATATTTTGGTTTTTACTCCACATTTGCGAGAGTTGCTTCAATATTTGCTCCTCTTGTTTGGGGAATAATAACTTTATTGCTAAGAGATTATTTGGTTTTAAAATATCAAGTTGCCGGCATGGTGATGGTTGGATTTTTAGTAATTGGGACTTTGATTTTATTAAAGGTTAAAGAAAACAAAGAAGATGTGTTACCAGGAAAAGAACTTGCCGTTTAAGCGTAACGAAAAATTTGAGATTGTTCAATCAGAAAGGGTCGCTTCTCCGCCAAAGGCGGACAGGTGCGGCGGGGGGGAGGGGGGTTTTGGGGGGGATTCCGCCTGCCGAGCCAATCGTTCGTAAATTCGGTTCGGATATTTTCAAACAGACACCGAATGGGGTTATAAAGTTAGAATTGAAGTAAAATAAGGATTTTTACGATTGAAAAGCCGGTGCCCGCCAAAGATACCGGTTTTTTAAAATTCTTATCAATATTAGAAAAAACTGGTATAATAAAGTTATGAATGGGAATCAGAAACATTTAAATCATATAGGCACAGTTAATTTTGGGTCCTATTATACACCAGAAATTATTGTTGATCTGGCTTATTCTATTTTACAAAAAAATGTTCCTGATATTGGGGATTTTACAATTTTAGATTCTTCTTGTGGCTACGGTTCGTTTTTGGCAAGAAACAACATTGCGAGAAGATTGATTGGAGCCGATATCGATCAAAAAGCCGTTTCTGAAGCAAAAAAAATAATTGGCGAAGTTGATTTTATCTGTCAAAATTCTCTTTTGAATGTTAGTCGTCCAAGTTTAACGATTAAGAATGATGAAA
>LCCW01000042.1 GCA_000998185.1 Candidatus Kuenenbacteria bacterium GW2011_GWA2_42_15
TTGCTTTTTGAAAAAATCAAAGGCCGGCCTTTGCGCCAGAAATATGTCGGGCTGGTGCACCAGCTTGGTTTCTTCTTTTTGATCGCCCTGATTATTCTCATTACCTACCGCGATTTCAATACCTATGGCGCGAGCATCCTTGGCGCGCTGAAGTCAGTTTTTTAAGGTTGAAAATCGGGATTATAAATAACTAATTTTCTATATGTCAAAATTAACTCCCCAATCTACGGATTTTTCTAAATGGTACAATGAAATTGTTTTAGCGTCGGGCTTGGCAGATTATTCTGATGTAAAAGGTTGTATGATTATTAAACCATATGGCTATGCTTTATGGGAGAATATACAAAAAGTGATGGATGAAAAGATAAAAGAATTGGGAGTTGACAATGTTTATCTGCCACTTTTAATCCCGGAGAGTTATTTTGAAAAAGAAAAAGAGCATGTGAAGGGTTTTGCGCCCGAAGTGGCTTGGGTCACGCATGCTGGCGGGAAAAAATTAGATGAGCGGCTGGCGATTCGCCCGACCTCGGAAACAATAATGTATCGGACTTTTGCCCGCTGGATAGCTTCTTATCGGGATCTGCCCTTAAAGGTGAACCAATGGGCCAATGTTATTAGGTGGGAAATGCGCACCAGATTATTTTTGAGAACCACGGAGTTTTTGTGGCAGGAAGGGCATACATTGCACGAGACAAAGGAGCAAGCTGATGAAATGGTCCAAAACGCCTTGTATATGTACAAAACATTTGCGCGTGATTATTTGGCAATGGCGGTTATTGACGGACGAAAATCAGAATCAGAAAAATTTGCCGGCGCGGAATATACGACTTCCATTGAAGCGATGATGAAAGACAAAAAAGCTTTACAGCTGGGCACATCTCATTTACTGGCCCAGAATTTTGCCAAAAGCTTTGAGGTGAAATTTTTAGACAAGGAAGGGAAAGAGCAAACTCCTTGGCCGACCAGCTGGGGGGTCTCAACTAGAATGATTGGAGGATTGATAATGGCCCATGGCGACGACAAGGGGTTGATTATTCCTCCAAATATTGCTCCTATCCAAGTGATTATTGTTCCAATTTGGAAAGACAATAGTGAGAAAAAGATAGTTAAAAATTATATTGAAAAATTAAAGGAAAAATTACAGGGTTTAAAATATAAAATTGATTGGGATGACGGCAAGTCTCCCGGCTGGAAGTTTAACGAATGGGAGATGAAAGGCGTACCTTTAAGAGTTGAAGTCGGGCCGAAAGATGAGGCAAGTAACCAGATAATTGCGGTTAGGAGAGATACTGGTGAAAAAATAAAGGTTAATTTCAAAGAAGCTGGCAACAAAATAAAAGAGCTGATCGAGGAAATCCAAAGAAACTTACTTGAGAAGAATGCAAAATTTTTAAAAGAAAACACCAGGGAATATTCTGATTATAATAAATTTAAACAGGATATAAATAAAGAAAACTTTTTCGCTTTAGTTAATTGGTGCGGCGACGCGAAGTGTGAAGACAAGGTTAAAAATGATACCAAGGCGACCACTAGAGTTTGTCTTCAAGCGGAACAAAATCATGGAGAAAAAAAGTGTTTGTTTATCAGGTGCTTGCAGGGCTGGGCGAGGAGGTTCTTTATGACGATCGGGCTGAAAGTTCTCCCGGCGAAAAATTACAAGATGCTGATTTGCTCGGTTTGCCTTACCGCTTGATAGTTTCGGACAAAACCGCTGGCCAATTGGAGTTTAAACCCAGAAATTCCATGACAACGGAATTAAAAAATCTTAAAGATATTCCATGAGGTTCAACGCAATTTTCAAAAATTTTCACTCCGACATTGGCATTGACCTTGGCACCAGTAATACCCTCATTTATATCAAAGGCAAGGGTATTGTTGTTAATGAGCCTTCGGTCGTGGCCATCAATACGAGAACCGATCAGATATTGGCTATTGGCGAAGATGCCAAAAAAATGGTTGGCAAAACACCGGGCCACATTATTACTTCCAAGCCTTTAGTGGAAGGCATTATTTCAGACTTTGAAGTGGCCGAACAGATGTTAAAATATTTTATCAATAAATTTATCAGCAGTAAATTGGGTTTTATCATCAATAAGCCGCGCATTGTGATTGGTATTCCTCTTGATGTCACGGAAGTTGAAAAAAAGGCGGTGGAAGACGCGGCTCTGTCCGCTGGCGCCAAAGAGGTTTTTTTAGTGGAAGAGCCCATGGCCGCCGCTATTGGCGCTCGCCTGCCGGTGCAGGAGTCAACCGGCAATATGATTGTTGACATTGGCGGCGGCACCACCCAGATTGCCGTAATTTCTCTGTCTGGCATTGTGGCTTGGAAATCACTGCGCTTGGCCGGCGACACCTTGAATAAAAATATTATCCAATATATCAGAGAAAATTTTAATCTTTTGATTGGCGATGCTACTGCTGAAAAAGTTAAATTGGCCATCGGCTCTGTTTTTCCCGGCGATCGGCCGGTAGAAATGGCGGTTAGCGGCCGCGATCTTATCAACGGTCTGCCCAAAGAGATTGTTATTACCGACGGAGAAGTGCGCGAGGCCATTGCCCGTTCCGTTAAAACAATAGTAAGTAATATCAAATCCACCATAGAAGCCACGCCGCCCGAATTGGTTGCCGATATCTATAAACGCGGGATTGTTCTTGCTGGCGGCGGAGCGCTGCTGCGCGGCCTTGACGCTTTAGTGCGTCAGGAAACCAGAATCCCGGTGGCTGTCATTGACGACCCCTTGACCTGCGTTGTGCGCGGCACCGGCCTGATTTTGGAAGATGTGGAAAATCTCAAGGATGTCTTGTTGCCTTCCACCAGATAACAAACAAAAAAGCCATACTCGTTTAATTTTTGTTATTGGATAAAGCGATTGTCTATATGTCATCCCGCCAACTGCCATTAAAGATTACTCTTGGGGCGCTTATCTTTTGTGGCCTTGTTTTTTTGGTTTATTATCTGGGTTTATCTCGTTTTACCAACTCACCCTTGACGGTCGCTCTCAATCCGGCCATCAAATCCGGCCGCGACTTGGCCAATTATTTGGGCGACTTTTTTTCGCTTTATTCCAAACAAAAAGATTTGGCTGATAGAAATGAATTACTAAGGCAGGAGCTCATTGCCCTAACCAAGAAAAATGTTGAGCTTATCAGCGCCAAAAATGAAAATGAGTTGCTCAAAAAAGAGCTGCGATTTCTTGATGAATACAAATATCGTTATGTGATGGCCAGGGTTATCGGGCAGAGCTTTGATTATGAAAACAATTATCTGATTATAGATAAGGGCGTCCGTGACGGCCTCTTTGTCGGTCTGGCTGTCACGGCAAACCAGGGTTTGCTTGTCGGTCGCCTTATCAAAGTAGAACAAGATTTGTCCCAAGTCCAGTTTTTAACTGACACCAAAAGTAAGATTGCCGTTTCCATTATGGGCGAGGAAGAAGCGCCGGGCTTGGCGATTGGCGACCATGACCTCAATCTTAAAATAGATATGCTACCTAAGCTGGCCAGAATCGCTCCTCACAATCTGGTGGTAACCTCCAACCTAAATATCAATATCCCCCATGGTTTATTGGTTGGTGAGATCCAGAAAGTGGAGTCTTCCGATGTTGACCTTTGGCAGTCAGCGGTCGCTGAACCCTTGGTTGACTACTCCAAACTTCCTTTTGTGACCGTTATTTTGCCCGATTACAATAATTAGTTTTTAAAATTTTTTTGTCACCATGGCTCGTTTTATTTATCTGCTCTTGCTCATTATCTTAATAATAGTTTTTTATCTGGGTTTTTTGCCAGCCATCGTCCCGCGGTTTTCTTTTTTCATCAATTTACCATTAATTTTCCTTTCCTTGGTTGCCTTTTTTAGCACCCTGGAGTTGGCGCTGTTTAGCGCGGCCATCCTCGGTTTGTTTCTGGATCTTTATTCCCCATGGTTTTTCGGCTTTCATCTGCTGACTTTTCTGTCAGTGATGGTGATTATAAAATTTTTCTTATCAAATTTTTTCCAAAACAAAAATCTGCTTTCTCTTATTGCCACGGTCATTTTGCCTATTTTCATTTATCAAATTTTTTATCTCGTCCGGCTCTTTATCTCCTTTGACTCAATTGGTACGCTTAGTCATTGGCTGTTTTTTCTCGGCCAGATTGGCGGTCATATGCTGATTATTTTTTTTCTTTTTGTTCTGCCAACCCCGTTAAATAAAAAATTCAAGCACCTCACCGTTTCTTAATTTTTATGAAAAAAAACAACCCGTTTTGCATCCCTGAAACCGTCGCCACCATTGATGGCTTTGATCGCCGTCGCCAGGAAGGCGACAGTTTTTGGCTTGGCGATTCAGGAGAAAGGGTTGCTCTCTCGTTTACTGCCTCTAAACTGAAGACTGTTTTTTTTGTTATTTTTTTCTTTTTGGTTTTTGTTTTGGGTAGACTGTTTTGGCTGCAAATCATAAAAGGCGCCGACTACGCCGCCGTTGCCGAAGGCAACCGTCTGCGCGTCAATGTCCTTACGGCGAGCCGAGGCATTATTTATGATCGCTTCAATGTGCCGCTCGTTGCCAACATTTCCCATTTTTCTTTATTCTTTATTCCGGCTGATTTGCCCGCTAGCTTGATTGAGAAAGAGAAATTAGCCGCCATCACAGCCAAGCTTATTGCCAGAGATGGAAGCAAAATTTTAGAACTTTTTTTATCCGCCCCGCCTCAAAGCTATTCACCCGTCCTGATAGCGGATGAATTTACTCATGCTCAATCGATTGCCGTTTCCGCTTATGAGGATAGCCTGTCCGGCATCAAATTGTCTGTCAGTCCGCGCCGAGAATATATCTCTGGTTATGGCCTATCTCATGTCTTGGGTTATCTCGGCGAAATCAACGCTAAAGAGCTGTCAGACTATAAAGATAAAGGTTACCAGGCCGGTGATTTATTCGGTAAAAGCGGTTTGGAAGTTTATTATGAGGAAATGCTTCATGGCCAAAACGGCGAAGAGGAGGTTGAGGTTGACACCAATGGCAAGCCTAAAAAAACCATTGCCAGTCTTTTCCCGGTCATTGGCAAAGATATTATTTTGACCCTTGACCTGGACCTGCAAAAAAAACTGGCCGAGAGTCTGTCGCGAGCGATTATTGGTTCTCATTCATCTGGCGCTGCCGCTGCTGTCGCCATAAATCCGGAAAACGGGGAAATTTTAGCCCTGGTCAGCTTGCCCGACTTTGATAATAATTTTTTCAGCGCCGGCATCAAAACGGAAGTTTATGAGAAATATTTGGCTGATTCGCGCAAGCCGCTTTTTAATCGCGCCATTGCCGGTGCCTACCCGCCGGGTTCCATTTTCAAGCCCATAGTCGCCGCCGCCGCGCTAGAAGAAGGCATTATTACCGAAAGCAAAACCTTTTTAAGCACTGGCGGCCTTCAGATTGACAAATGGTTTTTCCCAGACTGGAAAACAGGCGGTCATGGACGTATCAATATCATCAGCGCTTTGGCCAACTCGGTTAATACTTTTTTTTACTACCTTGGCGGCGGCTATGCTGATTTTGAAGGTCTCGGCGCGCCGAAGATAAAAGAATACGCTTATGAGTTCAACCTGGGTCAGCCAACTGGCATAGATTTACCTGGCGAGGTTGCTGGCTTTGTGCCTGACGAAAACTGGAAATTATCCGCCCAAAAAGAGCCCTGGTATATTGGCGACACCTATCATCTGGCCATTGGCCAGGGCGATATCCTTGTTACCCCACTTCAGGTTGCTTTATACACTTCAGCCATTGCCAACGGCGGCACCCTTTACCAGCCGCATCTTTTAAAAGAAATAAAAAACGGTGGTTACAAGACAGCTTCAGATTATCTTCTTAAAACTAACTTTATAAGTCAGAATAATATAAATATCATCCGCAAAGGATTGCGCGAAACGGTTTTAAGCGGTTCTGCCCGGTCGCTCCAAAGTTTAAATGTCGCCGTGGCTGGCAAGACCGGTACTGCCCAAGTCGCTGGCGATAAGCCCACTCACTCTTGGTTTGCCGGTTTCGCTCCCTATAACAAGCCAAAGATTGCCATCGCAATCATTGTTGAAAATGGGGGCGAGGGCAGTTTAGTCGCCGTGCCGGTTTTTAAAGATGTTGTCTCTTGGTATTTTAACGAAAATTGATACCTTTTATTTATTGACAAATTTTGTCATTTATAATATGATTTGGAGTATCTATAAAAAATTTTATTAATTTTTCACATCTTATGTCCTTCAATAACAACCAAAGCTATATTACCAAGGGTGGTCTTATCAAATTGAAAAATGAGTTAAACGACCTAATCAATGTGGAGCGGAAAAAAATTGCCGAACGAATTCAAGAAGCCAAGGAACTGGGCGATCTAAGCGAAAACGCTGAATATGCGACTGCCAAAGAAGAACAGTCTTTTTTGGAAATGCGCATTATGGAGATTGATAGTGTTATAAAAAATGCAGTTTTAATTGACGAACAAAGCCCCTCAAAAAACATAGTCAATGTTGGCTCCACGGTTCGCTTTGAAGATGAAGCTGGACAAATGAGGGAGTATCAAATTGTTGGCAGCCGTGAAGCCGACCCTTGCGCTGGAAAAATTTCTAATGAATCTCCAATCGGACGCGCTTTTCTCGGCAAAAAAATTGGCGAGACCGTTGAATTTCAAGCTCCTAAAGGAGCGGTTAAATTTAAAATTCTAGATATTAACTAATATTTATACACAGTTTGCCATTTCGTTTTGCTGGTCATTTATGTTATTATATAAATGACCTTTTATTAATTATTAAGTTATAGGCATGATAAGGAATGCCTATCAAAGGAGATTTTATGGCTATGGATTTTGCCCCGGAAATCAAACCTGATATGGGTTTAGACATGCCCGAGAGTTACAAATCGGGCAGAGACGATAAAAACTCTTGCGTGTGCAAAAACAACAAGGCGGTCAAAACCTTTATTGTCGCGCTAGTGGTCATCGTTGTTTTGCTGGCTGTCGGCTACTATGTTGACCGCTATACCAGTGTTAGTCTCTTTGGCAATCAAAAATCTGCCGGTTCGGCTCTGATGTCTTACAATAAAGACAGCTACTACGCGGTATTTTTTAGCAATGGCCAGGTGTATTTTGGTAAAATTACCAGCACAGACAGTAACTATACCACCCTAGAAGACATCTATTATCTGCAAGTTTCCAATCCGTTGCAACAGGTCCCGCCGCCAGGCGGCACGCAGCAGCAACAGTTGTCCTTGGTCAAGCTTGGCAATGAGCTGCATGGACCAAAAGACTTTATGCAAGTCAACAACGCTCATGTAATCTTTGTTGAAGAACTCAAGAGCGACAGCAAAGTAGTGGAAGCGATCACTGCTTATAAATCAGGCGCTACCAATCAGCCCGCTCAATAAAAAGTAGATTTGTTTTACAAAAAGGCCGCTTTTGTAAGCGGCCTTTTTGTAACCGAGTTTTTTTGCCATTGACAGATATTGTTTTTAGTGCTACAATGGTTTAATAATTTTGAAAAATATTTTGCTCATATTTCCTTCAACAGTGGCGAAAGTGAAGACACCCCTCCTTGTCAGACCGAGTAGCCGTAAGTCCAGGATAGCTGGGTTTTCCCATGATATTCTGGCACTGTTGGGGGTAATATGAGCAAAAGAATCCCGCTCTGATGAATATTAGGGCGGGGTTTTAAAATAAAAAAAAGCCAGGTCCTCCATGTCCCTGGCTTGTCGTTCTATACCTTGAATTACGAAACTCCCCTTAAACAAAAAATCAGCTAGCAATCAAAAACCAGCTGAATCTTGGCAGCTTCAGAAATCAATCAGTTAAATATGGAGAACATTTTCAATGTTCTAAAGTTAAGTTCAATCCTCATCCGTTGAGAATAGAGATAAACGTCAGTTAAGGTCGCCAATTTCTTCATATTGGCCCGTGGTTTAACCAAGAGGATCCGTTTGCCTTCCTGGTAAAACTCCTCACCCAGTTCTTTCTTGATATAGCCGGCATCAGCCACAAACATACCGTCCAGTCCTTTAGCCAAATCAATCACCACCTCGCGATCGTCAATATTGCCGGCCGTAAATTTAATGGCCAATACCTTGCCCTCTAGATCAGCGATCAAATGCATTTTCAGCCCGTAAAACCAGCCCTTGCCAGTCTTGCTCCAGCGAGCGAACTGTCGCATGACCTTATGGAATTTGGCTTTTCTGTTTTGGCAGACTGGAATATCAGT
>LCCW01000043.1 GCA_000998185.1 Candidatus Kuenenbacteria bacterium GW2011_GWA2_42_15
ATTAAATAAAAGAGGGATAACCAAAATAAAATACGGAATTCTTTAGATGTTTTAACACTTTTGATTAAACAAAAACCGTTAAAGGAGGCTTTAAAATGGAAAATATACAACTTAAATCTAAAACACCTAAGGGGATGACGGATTCCCTAGAACCAGATATCTTGTATAGTGAAAAAATTGAGCATTTATTCTTCACGACCGCAAGAAGTTATGGTTTTCAAAGAATCCAAACGCCAGTTATCGAACATTTTGAAGTCTTTAACGCGACTTCGCCATTAAACCGGGATAAAGGATTCTGGGTAAAAAAAGAATTAAAGCCCGCGATTTGCAATATAAATTTTGATGTGAATAATAATGAGGTTGTTTCTATTATTGGTCCATCAGGATGCGGAAAAACCACGCTATTAAAAATTGTTGCGAGGATTTTAGAACCAGACTCCGGCACAATATTTTTTAAAGGTCAGAATATATTTAATGCGAGGATTGACTATCCAATTGGATATGTGCCACAAAATCATACACTATTACCCAATCGTACAGTGTTCCAAAATATAACTTTGCCTTTAGAGCTTAAAAATAAGAATGATTTCAAATTCGCCCTAGATTTATTGGAACTTATTGGTCTTAAAGATTATGGAAATCATTACCCCAGCCAAATATCGGGCGGAATGAAGCAGAAGGTATCGATCGCGCGGGCATTGGTATTAGATCCAGAACTATTATTACTGGATGAGCCGTTTGCTTCCGTAGATGAGCTTTCACGTGAAAAATATAATTTAGAGCTGTTGCGTTTAAATAAAATTTTAAAACGCTCAATAATCCTAGTCACCCATAACATCGAGGAAGCTGTTTTTATGTCTAATCACATCATAGTAATGTCTGATCGTCCTGGGGAAATCATCAATCAAATAGAAATACCATTTGGTCAAGAAAGAAACAGTGAAATCAGAACAAAAGATTCATTTTTTTCGCTGACCAATATTGTGAGAAAACTGATTAAAGATAACTCCAATGAATAAATTTAAACGCTACATACTTAGTTTGTTATTGGTACTATCAGTTATTCTAATTTGGCAGATCACAGAAAATATCATAAATACAAATCGATTGGCTAATAACGAAACTGGTTTGGAGGCATTTATTCCGTCACCGATCACCATAGTGCATGCCTATATTGAAAGTGGAGATTTAATACTTAATCAATCGGCGTATACATTTAGTAGAGCAATGGTAGGTTTTTGCATTGGTATCTTATCCGCTATTCTTTTGGTTTATATTTTTTCATTAATGCCGTTACTACGAAATATAACATTGCCAATTTTATTTGGCGTGAATTCGTTTCCAGTAGTTGGATTAGCGCCTGCTATTGTTTTAGCTTTTGGACAAGGGTCTTTTTCCTCAATAATATTTATTTCTGCTTTGATGTGCTATTTTCCGACCCTTATCACCTTAGACACGGCTTTCAATAATATTGACCAAGATGTTTTAGATTTGATGCATGTTATGAAAGCGCCTAGGTGGCAAATTATACGATATATTAGATTACCGCATTCTCTACCGTATCTATTTTTAACTATGAGACTAGCTATACCCGCCAGTATTATTGGTGCAACAATGGGAGAATGGCTGGGCTCAAAGAACGGACTGGGGCAACTCATTACGGTGGCATTATATCAGCTAAAACCGAGTTTATTATATGCCTCTTTGTTTTTGATTGTGGCAGTTAGTATCTTAGGTATAGCGGTTACAGGATTACTTGAGAGGCAGTTTGTTAAATGGAAATATTTAAAATAATCAATTCAATATGAAAAAAATAATACCTCCAAAGCTAAAAAGGGGCGACGAAATAAGGGTTATCTCCCCAGCCAGGTCAATGAAAATAATAAGTGCGGAATCTCAAAATATAGCAAAAAAAAGGTTGTTTAATTTGGGTTTTAAGGTGACTTACGGAAAACATGTGAATGAATATGATGAATTGGCATCTTCTAGTATTGAATCACGTATCCAAGATCTACATGAAGCTTTCTTGGATAAAAATGTTAAAGCCATCTTGACAACAATTGGTGGTTTTAATTCTAATCAGCTGTTAAATTATATCGACTGGGATATAATAAACAATAATCCCAAAGTTTTTTGCGGCTACTCGGATATAACCTCTATAAGTAATGCCATTTTGAAAAAGACCGGATTAGTATCTTATTATGGTCCACACTACTCTAGCTTTGGTCAAGAATTATATTTTGATTACACACTTGAGTATTTTAGAAAATGTTTACTTTCGACACAGCCTTTCGAACTCGTGGCTAGTAGGGAATGGAGCGATGACGCTTGGTATAAAGATCAAAGCGACAGAAAGTTAATAACTAATAAGGGGTGGGTTATAATTAATCAAGGTGAAACTCAAGGTACAATAATCGGAGGCAACCTTTGTACTTTAAATTTACTTCAGGGTACAGAGTATTTTCCAAATTTAGAAAAAACAATTCTTTTTATTGAGGATGATTCGGACTCGTCAGCAAATGTTTTCGACAGGGATCTGCAATCTTTAATACATTTGCCTGATTTTTTTAAAGTAAAGGGCCTAGTAATAGGTAGATTTCAAAAAAAGAGTAAAATATCCATAAACATACTTAATAAAATAATTTGCAAAAAGGAATTAAAAAATATTCCGATTGTAGCAAATTTGGATTTTGGCCATACTGACCCAAAAATGACCTTACCTATCGGCGGAACTGCTATAATTGACACACAGGGTGCCAAACCAGCAATTAGAATATTAGAACACTAATTCTCCCGCATATTTAGTCGTTCTAAAGATAAAATATAATTTAACAGTCTACCTCCCCTATTCAAAAAATCCCGCGTTTGCGAGGCTTAAAATGCAATTCACGGGTGGAGGGAATCGCCCCGCTCTGCAAGCAGGGCGGGGTTGGAGACCGCTATGGCTTGATTAAATAATAAACAATTGGCACGGGTGGAGGGAATCGGACCCCCGCTAGAGGTTTTGGAGACCTCTGTACTACCATTATACGACACCCGCAAGAGTAATTTTAAATTTCTAATTTTTAATTTTCAAACAATTTCCAATGACTCAATTTCGAAACTCAAAATACAATCAATAAAACTCAAAATACAAATAATTGCTGATTTGAATATTGTAATTTTGAATTTATTTTGTGCTTGCAGTTTGAGATTTGAAATTTAAAATACCTACTTCTCCCACGGCTTGTCCAGATGTTCTTTTAAAATATAATCATATCTGTCCATTATCTTCCCAGTTGATTCGTCAAAAAGCGGCGTGCCGCCGGCGTACAAAGTATCGGCCATGTCGCCATACTCATTCAGTCGGTTATCCACGATCCATTTTTCTATCCTGGCTTTTTCGCTGATTTCCAATGTTTGATTCCTGGCTTTGTTCCAAAGGCGAATATAAGTTGGCGATATATTATCTTCAGGATTGCTTTCCTGCGGCCAAAAAGCCACGATCATCGCGACGATCATAAAAGCCAAAACGATAATGATCGCCCAATAAGAAACACCGCGGCGGCAATGAAAAAAATTTTTCATAAACAAAAAATTATTTTGTTTCTTTGTGTAGCATGTGTTTTTTGCACCACTTGCAGTATTTTTTCAATTCCAGCCGTTCTTTGTTGAGTTTTTTGTTCTTTTGAGAAAAATAATTAATTCTCTTGCAGATACTGCATTCAAATTTAATCAGCTTCTCTTTGTATTTAGTAGCCATAAAAATAATTTTTAATTTCTAATTTTATAATTTTTTCCGCCAAGTTTTGGTGTGAATAATCCAAGTTTTTTGGTAGGCGGATCAGCCTCTGGCTGAAAATAAATTCTAATTTTTAATTTGAAAAGTGATGTTACGCAAATAGCAAAAAATAACACCAACTTTGAATCCTTCATAGTTTTAATGGAGACGACTCTCGGATTTGTCCCTGATCCGCCTTGGGCGGAAACCGAGAACCTACTGTTTATGTCCCTTCGGGACATCCCTCGAAGAGGGACAAATAGGTTGGAGCCAGCGGCAGGACTTGAACCCGCAACCAACTGCTTACAAAGCAGCTGCTCTACCATTGAGCTACGCTGGCCTGTTAATTTACAGTTTATGTCCCTTCGGGACATCTCCCGCAGAGAGACAAAACTATTGCTCTACTAAGTGAGCTATCTTGGCGCTTATACTAAAAAATAGCCCACATCCAATCAGGGTTTATTCAATTTTAGATTATCACAGACAGTCGGTTTTGACAAGAAGTTATCAGCCATTCCAGCGGCAACGATTTTTGCTAAAACAAAAAACGCCGTCAACCGGCGAATGATTCTTCCACGCGCGCTTATGCCTGTTTTATTTATTTTTCTGCGGGACCTGGATTCGAACCAGGATAGCCACCTCCAAAGGGTGATGTCCTACCATTAGACGATCCCGCAATATCTTCCTTATCTTAGTAAAAATAAAACCAACTGTCAAAACCAGTTCGTTTATTTGCCCTTGGCTAGACCTTCAGATGCTTACTCATGGCGAGCACCGCCGAAATCATATTGATCACGGCGATAATGATGAATTCAAAACCAAGAATATTTAGAATATTGCTGTTGAAATAAGCGCGAATGTCAAAATTGATGCCGGTCAAAAAGCTGTTTATCCAGTCGCCGGAAAAATACAACGCCAGCGCCCAAGCGCCCCAAAATATCAGGCAGCCGAAAATGGCGTATAAAAGCCCCTCAACAATAAACGGCAGCCGGATAAACCAATTACTGGCCCCTACCAGCCGCATAATCGCTATTTCCGTGCGATGGATGTAAATACCCATTCTGATCGTATTCAGCACCGTTAAAACAGCGATGAAAATAAAAATAATACTCAAAGCCAAAACAAAATTACGCAGCTTGTTGGAAAAGCCGTTGATGCGCTCAATCAGTTTTTGGTGGTCATTGTAATCTATTTTTTCCGCCAATTGATCCGCCTTCAGCTCTTTAATTTTTTCCATAATCAACGGATACTGGTCCATATTAAAAGCCGTCAAAATCAGGGTCCCGCCCAGTGGGTTTTTGTCCAACTCCGCTAAAGCCGCCTGGATGTCGGCATCATCTTTATGTACTTCTTTAAATTCGGCCAGGGCGTCAGCCGGTGAAACGCGGGTTATTTCTTTTATTTCCTCTATTTTTTCCAATTCTTTCTCAAGCGCCTGAACTGTTTCCTCCTTGATGCTGTTGTCAAAATATAAAGAAACATCAATCGTGTCCTTGACCGAATTGACCGCGTAATCGGCAATTGCGTTAACCAAAACCAAAGTCGTTAAAGAAAACAAAGTCAAAACGATAATCGTCATTGTTACGATGGACAGCCAGATGTTTCTCCAAAAATGCTGCCAAGAAAATTTTAAAATTCTTTTGGTTGATAAAAAAATCATAAGATAAAATTTCTAAATTATAATTTCTAATCTCTAATAAAATGTCAAATAACAAATACAAAATGGGGTTACAATTTTTGCATTAAAAATTTAAAATTTTATTAGGCATTAGGAATTAGGTTAATTAGAAATTAAAGTATGTACCTTCCCCTTTCCTGATCATAGGCAATCTTACCGTCTTCCAGGGCAACCACTCTTTTGCGAAGCGAATTTACCACATCCCTGTTATGCGTTACCAGCATCACTGTCGTTTTGAAATTATTTATTTTTAATAATAAGTCAATGATTTCTCTGGTGTTAACGGAGTCAAGATTGCCTGTTGGTTCATCGGCAATCAAAATTTTCGGCCTATGCGCCAAAGCTCTGGCAATAGAAACTCGTTGCTGTTGCCCGCCGGAAAGCTCATCCGGAAACTCATTGGCCTTTGGTTCCAACCCGACCAATGCCAAAATTTGCGGCACCGCTTCCTGAATGTGTTTTTTGCTGTAGCTGGCCACTTCCAAGGCAAAAGCGACATTCTCAAACACTGTTTTTCTGGGTAAGAGTTTATAATCCTGGAAAACCACGCCAATTTGCCGCCGGAGCATGGGAATATCAGCGGTTTTAATTCTCGTTATATCCCAGCCGCCCAAAATAATCCTGCCCTCGGTTGGTCTTTCCTCGGCCACGAGCATTTTGACTAAAGTTGTTTTGCCAGTGCCTGAACGGCCAACTAAGGACACAAACTCGCCTGGTTTGATATGCAGGGTAATATTTTTCACCGCCTCGGTGCCATTGTTGTAAGTTTTAGAAACATTTCGTAATTCAATCATCTGAACAATGTTTAATTTTTATAATTTTTAATTTTGTAAATACCTGCCTGCCGCCTGCCTGCCGGTAGGCAGGGCAGGCAGGAACTCTAATTTTTAATGTTTAAAAATTTAGATTTAAAATTTATTTAAAAATTTAAAAATTAACTCGCGTAATTGTGCACTTGCTCAAATTATCCAGCCGGCAGACCCACAAGGGCGTATTCATTGGATAAACATTAGAAGCGCATCCCAGCTGGTTTCTGGTAGTCAATTCAGTTGGGTACCAAGACACCCAGGCCTCATAAGTTGTCGCGTCCGGCTCGTCAAAAAGAGCCACTCTGGCATAAGGTAAATAGATCGTCGCTCTGATCAGTTTGTTTTCAAGGTCAATTGATGATGGTAGAGCGCGCCACATTTCTTGTCCCTTATCCCAGTAATACATTATTTTTCTGTTCATTTTTGCGTTGGTGATTCCAACAGCCAGATAAATCGGCTTTGTGAGTTTGCCCGCGCTCCCGTCGTCAGCCAATAAATCATACTCCCAAATCGCGCTGGCTTTTTCGCCCGGCGTTTTCTCAAGCGGCGTCAGCATATGTGAATCAGGAATTTTTTTAAATCTGACCGTCAGCGGCTTTATTACCGCTTTATCAACCACGCCCACCTTGAAATCATTCTCCGACGTCGTGAATGTATAGCCCCTTAAAACCGTCGCCTCATCAAGCCTCAAGGCGTAAATCATCGGTTCTTCAACCGTTTCCTGGATAATATCTCCGTTCGTTGAACTGGCGTTGTCCAAACCCTCCGCTCGCGCTGGTATTGGCGCCAAACATATCGTCAAATATATTATTAAAAACCAATCAATAAATATTTTATTGCGATTTGACATAAATAAAATTACTAGTTTCGCCTAGCAATTTTATTATAGCATAAATTTATTCATTCTTAAAAATCTAATTAGCCGGCTGTCGGACTTGAACCGACCACCTGCGGTTTACGATACCGCCGCTCTACCAGATGAGCTAAACCGGCAAATAAATGTTTAACAATACAACAATCCTGAACCTTAATATTTATTACTCCTCGCACAACTTAAGTTTTTCCATTTGCCCCATTTGTTAAAATATTTAAGCATTTTATTTACTGGTACCAAATTTTTTTCATAATCATTATTAAAAAATTATTTATCTTTATAGATTTTAAGTTTTTTATAATTTAAAAGTTTATGATTATAAATTCCTTTCCAATTATTTTCGGCTTTTAATAATTCTTCAGGTGTCCCAATATTAAAATATTGAGAATTTGTTGGAAAAGAAAATATTTTTCCTAATCCAGTTAATTTTTTTATAAAACCATCAATGGGTGCTGGTGTTTCTGGGATGTAATTTAAATCAGAAAATTTTATTATATACAACCCAGCATTTACTAAAAATTTATCTTTGAGGAGTATGCATTTTTTTAAATCCCTTTTTGGATATAATGTTGTTTTTAAAATTTTATAATTTTTATTAATTTCGACTACTCTATTTCTTAAATCTTTAGACGGCGATAAAACCATTATAGTTCGCTTTTTTTTGTTGTAAAAATTATTTAGAGAGTCCAGGTTTGCGCTACACAAAGTATCTCCGTTAATTAAAAAGAAATCATCCTTAATTATGTCAGAATTGTAAACAGCATATTTTATTGCCCCTGCCGTGTCCATCTTTTCTTTTTCTTTTACAATTTTAATATTTATATTCCAGGTGTGTTTTTTTAAAAAACTGTCAATATTTTGTGATAAATAAAATGTTGCAATGATAATATTTTTGACACCAAAATTATAAAAATTTTGTATGATGTGCTCCAGGACTGATGTTCCTTGAACCATGAATAACACCTTAGGGATTTTATGTATTGTATCATTTATTGCTATTGTCACCATTCTTGTCCCATAGCCACCAGCCAAGATAACAGCATTTTTTATTTTCTTATTTCTCATAATTTTTGTTTTTAACTAATTTTGCCGCCAAAGTGATGGCATCTACAAGACTTTTATAAGTAATAATCCTTTTCCCAACTTTACCAAAAGCGATTTCATAATCACATGATCAACAGGAATTCTTACATATAAATATATATCTTCGTAGCTCTGCTGCGGCTGGGTAATTTAATTGGTTTTTTTAAATCTCATTGTTTTTTGATGACTCCTCTTTGCTCATTATGGATTACCTATTGCCGTTTTTCATATTACCATCATTATCCCAAATGCCGCAGCCAGCCAAATAAACAGCCAACCGACCGTGTAAAAAAGCATCTTGATCGCGTTTTTCTTGTCCCCGTCCAGATACCATGTTATTGATTTGCCAAGCACGAGTCCGCCAACAACCGTAGCTGACACCACAAACATGAGCAAAAACGCCACGACCGTCACGACTGTCGCCATTTTGCCGAATATTTTATCCCCGTTCTGCATGATCAATGCCACCAGACTGACATAAACCAAAACGCCGAGGGAATGAACAAAACTATATTGAACGATTTTTTCTTTTGGCATAAATTTTAATTAATTTTTTAATACTGTCATTGCGAGCGAACGCAGTGAGCATCGCAATCCCGTGGCAAATAGCATTAACAACGAGATTGCAACATCGTCGCTTCGCTCCTCCTCGCAATGACATGGGGGTTTGCGTAACATCACTTAATAAGTAAATTAGCAATATTTTACTAAAATGTCAATTGGAAAAATAAAAAATCCCGATTGCGATTTACTCACAATCGGGACCCCAAACTTTATCCTTGCCAGCATCTTATTTTTATTGGTTCTTCCGGTATTCTTGGCATACATCCATCTACCGGACACTTATAAAATGGCCTGGGCGTCAAATGATCACCAGGCATTAACTTCATCTCCACATTATGTACTGGGCAAATGTGCGCCTTATTTGGCTTGTCTAATATTTTTTTCAATTTAATTTCTCCTATTTTATTTAAATTATATTTTGTTTTATATTTTTTGTTTTAATAATAAAACCGGCTTTTCAGCCGGCTATAATTTATTTTTATTTAAAAATTTTAATTCAAAATTTCATAGCAAAAAACTGCCGGCTTATATAGTCGTTAATTTTCCACCACCAAATATTTAAATTGTTCTCTCGGCTATTTTTCATAGTGTTTTCACTATAACACACATATAAAATCTGTCAATTTTTTTATGCAAACCTAACGCAAAAACAGTCGTTTAGCGACTGCTTTTTCAGACTGGAGCGGATAACGGGAGTCGGACCCGTATCTTATCCTTGGGAAGGATACATAATACCGTTATACTATACCCGCCAGCTCAATAATTTTCCGCATCAGTTCCGCGTTGTTGCTCTAAAGTTCCGTGTTAGTTCAGCGTCTCCCCGAAAAAATATTCCAGCCACAACCGCCAATTTTTTATCTCGCCCGCGCCGGAAACCGCGCCTGCCAGCGACTCTGGATTTTCAGCCTTTGGCACAAGCATCACCCGTTCTCCCGATTTCCGCATATTCAGTTTTTCTCTGGCTTCTTGCTCCACGAAGTCGTCACTTTTTAAATATCCCAATAATTCTGTTAATTCTAAATTTTTATTTTCCAGCTTGGCGATTTCCTGCTCCAAAGCGTTCATATTGTTCGCCACTTTTTTCTGGCTTTGCTTTTCCCCAAAAACGGATATTTCTAAAAACACGACCAAAACAATAATCGCCAAAAAAAATATTTTTGAGCGGCTGATTTTTTTAAATAAAGATGTTGAATCGCCGTATCGGTAAATCATATTAAAAAGCTAGGCTGACGGTAAAAATTAACATGCTCAAAATGATGATAACAGAAATTATTTTCCACCACAATTGGATCTTTTTTCTGGACATAAAATATATTCCTACAAGTATTGCGATTTTCTGTCATTGCGAACCGGCGAGGAATCTCCCGCTTAATGTGGGATTAAGATAACCGTTCTAATCGTCTCGCCTGCGCGAGAGATCCTTCGTTCGCACTCAGGATGACAAAACAATGGCTAAACGCGAAAATCTAAAATTACTAATTCAGCACCTTCTCTTTTTACAAAAGAGATGATTACCTCTTGAGTACCGCCAAATAAGCCTCCGGCGGTATATCCACTTTGCCGAGCGAGCGCATTTTCTTTTTGCCTTTTTTCTGCTTTTCCAGGAGTTTCCTTTTGCGCGTCACATCCCCGCCGTACAGCTTGGCGGTCACATCTTTTCTCATGGCCGGAATTCTGGCCGCGGCAATAATTTTCCCGCCGGCATTCTTATTGCTGTTCTGATAACCCAATGCCGCTTGAATTTTTACCTCAAACATCTGTCTTGGCAAAACATCTTTCAGACTTTCCACCACCTTACGGCCTATCTGNNCCGCGGCTGGCACTTTTAAGTTTATCATAAAAATCAACCAAAATGGAGTAGAGCGGTAATTCATAATGCAAGATGATGGAATCGCCGGAAAAATATTCGGTATTTTTGTACTCCCCCCTTTTCTCCTCTACCAGAGACATCATAGCGCCCAGATATTCTTTTGGCGATACGATATCCGCCCTGACCCACGGTTCCTGCACCTCCTCAATCTCTCCGCCAGCTGGCATTTCCTGCGGCGAATGAATTATTTCCCAACCGTCATCTTGACTCTTTGACTTTTTGTTTTCTTGACTTTTTGTTTTCTTGACTTTGTACGCCACCGACGGCACGGTCACAATCAGATCCAAATCATATTCTCTTTTCAGTCGTTCCTGAATTATTTCCAAATGCAATAATCCCAAAAATCCGCATCTAAACCCAAATCCCAAAGCCGAACTTGATTCCGGCTCAAATGTCAGTGCCGCGTCAGTTAGCTTTAATTTGTTTAAAGACTCACGCAGGTGCTGGTAATCATTGCCTTCTTTGCAAAAAATTCCGGCAAAAACCATGGATTTGACCTCTCGGTAACCCGGCAGTTGCAAACTTTTGTAATCAGTTTTATTTTCCATAAAAATCGTAAGCGTATCGCCGACTTTGCAGTCGTCAATTTTTTTCAGACCCGTTGCCAGATAACCGATTTCGCCCGATTTAAGTCCGTCGCTTTTTTTCATCTCCGGATAGAAATACCCGACTTCAGTTACTTCACTGCCGGCGCCTGCCCCGATAAATTTTATTTTATCGCCCGGCTTCAAACTGCCGTTGATTACCCTGACATATGCCAAAACGCCTTTGTAATCGTCAAATTTTGAGTCAAAAATCAACGCCTGCAATTTTTGTGAGTCATCACCCTTTGGCGCCGGTATCTTCTCCACCACGCTCTTGAGTATTTTCTCCACACCAAGTCCGGTCTTGGCCGACACCAAAAGTATCTCCTCATCCTTGGAACCGATCAGATCTATGATTTCTTTTTTGGTTTTTTCAATGTCCGCCGCCGGCAGATCAATTTTATTTATAACTGGAATAATTTCCAGTCCCTGTTCCAAGGCCAGATACAGATTGGCCAGCGTCTGCGCCTGAATTCCTTGCGTCGCGTCCACCACGAGAATTGCCCCTTCCACGGCCGCGAGGGATCTGGAAACTTCATAAGTAAAATCCACATGCCCGGGCGTATCAATTAGATTCAAAATATACTCGCCCGTCGTCGGACACACACTTTCAACTTTATTTCCGATTTGGGATTTATCATTTGTAATTTGGAATTTATTTGTGTCCCTTCGGGACATCTCCCGTAGGGAGAGAAATTGGAAATTGGAAATTGGAAATTTATAAGTGTATTTCATTCTCACTGGCTGTAATTTTATCGTGATTCCCCGCTCCCTTTCCAAATCCATCTGATCCAAAATCTGTTCTCTCATTTTTCTTTTTTCAATCGTCCCGGTCAATTCCAAAAGCCGATCGGCCAAAGTAGATTTACCGTGATCAATGTGCGCGATTATGCAAAAATTACGAATGTTGGTCATATTATTCAAACCGCCTTCCCGCCTGCCGGACGGGCAGGTAGGCGAGGTATTATCAACCATTTGACAACATAACATGTTAGTTCAGGGCTCTGTCCTGAACTTTAATGTTTAACATCGTTCTGCGACTTGACAATTTAGCCGTCCAAGTCAGAGACTTGAGCCAGCACATCTGTTTTAACTTTTGAATTT
>LCCW01000044.1 GCA_000998185.1 Candidatus Kuenenbacteria bacterium GW2011_GWA2_42_15
TCGTTGCCAAAGTAAAAATCCGACAGGTGTAAATTTCTTTTTTATCCATTGATCAGCGATAACCCAGCCCATCGCTTTACTCGGCTTCAATATTCTTGCGATTTCAGAGATAACTTTTTCTAATTCGTCATAAAATTCTGTTTTCTCGCAAGAGATTTTACCGATACATTTTTCGTCGTCAGAATAATTGATGTTGTCTGAATATGGCGAGTCAATAAAAACAAAATCAACAGAATTATTTTCAAGAGGGATTTGTCGCGCATCATTTTTAATTATATCTGGCCTGACTATATTCAGATCATAACCGATTACTTTTCTATTCACTTCCGTTGCTACATCAATTGTTGTCCCACTTCCCTAAATCGAAATCAACAAAAATCCAATAATCTTGCATATTCGTCAGTTAGCCCGTATTTTTTAAGCATTTGCTTGTTTTTCAAAAATACCGCCCGTTCTTGGTGGTCATCCTCTGGATGATAATCAATAATCGCGTCAGCATAGCTTGCAAAAAGAGTTTCCCAATCTTCTTTACTGATTTTATCAATTTTGATTGGCAATTCCCATTCTTCAATAAAATCCAAAAATGCGTTCAATGCTCCGCTTTGGGTAATTGCAAATATTGTGTCATCTGGTTTCAGTCCTACTGATTTTAAAATTTGCGTTGCGTTCATAGTTTTATTTTTTAAAAATATTTTTGTTATGAAATTCTAAAAATGATTTTTCTGGCAAAAAACGATCTGGCAAAATTATTCTTTTATTCTTAAATCGCAAAAAATAATTCTTAACAGATTTGTGGTCCAAAAAATTATTAACCAATGAAGATACGTCTATCATATAATTTGTCTTTATTGTTATCAGTCCCCTGTCAAACGCTCTATCGTGTAGCGCATTTAAACATAGACCATTGTGAGGATTCAAACGATTAGTAATATCTATAGCCCACGGAACAATGTGGCTTGCATTTAATAATTCCACAAATGGCAGTCCCGTAATACAGCATCTATTTCTATAAGAAGATAAAACTGCGTCTCTAAAGAAATTTTGATTTACTCTTGATTTCACAATACTTTCCCTCTCTTTTCCGCTTGGAAACTCTTTAATATTTTTCAATTTGTTTTCAAAATCAATAATTTTATTTTCGCTTTCGTAAACCGATTTTCCCCAGTTTTCAGTAAAACTTGCCAGTATTTCTTTATTTTCATTTTCTACATATCCTAAAATGTTTTTTGTCGATTCTATTTTAGAAAAATTTAAAAATCTTTTAGCGACTTCTTTTGGTGTTTTTCCTATTAAATTCGCAAATTTAATAATCTCGGCATTATTTGGGCTTATCTCACTAATTGGCATCCTACAATAAAGACTAAACGCGGACATTAATTCTTCTCTCGTCCAACTATTAGAAATTTCAGCAAGCAATAAAACTGCATTTTTAATATCTTCGAGATTTTCTAATGTAAAATTTATTTGGAAATCTCTACCAAAACCCCCGGATGTTGCTTGTCTTAATTTAAATTTTATTTTTCCGACATATTTTTGTCTTATAAAATCAACATTCCCCAAACACCATATATCTATTTTGGGTTTTGTTTTTGACAACAATATGTAAGCAAACTTTCTATCACCCTTCTGATAAACGCTACACCATTTATCCGACTCAGAAAAATATAAACCAGCAATATTTTTCTTGAGCCGTTCCACTAATTGATAAAAAAGTTGTTTTGATATATTTAATTTTTCCATATACTCAAATTAATTCCTTATTTTTTTCCGCAAGCGTACTATTCAAAACTAAATATTTTTTGTTGTGATAAGACGTTCCGATAAATCTTTTGCGAAAATTGCTTAAATCTTTTGCGTATTCTAACCACAAAGCGGTTAATTGATGCAAGTCAGCATATTCGTAAGAGGTAACATAAGGTGGTGAAGTAATAATCAAACTAACGGAATTATCTTTGACAGGGATTGTTCTCGCATCTGTGCAATAAACCTGACTTGGTATATTTAAATGATTTCTTTCTTTTAATAATTTATAAAAGCGAGTATTACCTTTTATCATCATTTTTATTTGTTTGTAAAAAGTCTGTATTGGGTCAGGGGGTTTTTTATTGAAATCTCTTGTCGGTTTATTACTTTTTTGTAGCCATATTGAGCAATTTTTGAGAATGTTTGAAAATCCGCAGAAAAAGAAATCTTGGACATCTTGATCTTTTATTTTTCTCTTGTTTTATCGTTGTATGTTTCCAATCTCTTTTGAAAATTTATAAACTCCTTTTCAATTTTAACTGGATCAATTGCTGTAATTTTTGCTTTTGTAATCAAAACAGCAACAGGGTTAATGTCAACGGCAATTGACGGTCGTCCCATAACTTTTGATTCAACAAGTGTTGTCCCGCAACCGCCAAACGGATCAACAATAAAATCACCCACTCGTGTATATTTTTCCGCCAAGCGAGAGACAATTTGCGGAATAAATTTTGCCGGGTAACGATGATAACCATGCGTAATATATGCCGTGTCTTTTCTTGTTTTATCAGAAAAAGACCACGACGGATCAATCTTGGTTGTGTGCAACAAGCCAATTACGGACTTAGTTTGTATCATACCCTCATATTATAATAAAACACACTTTTAATCAATAAAAAACGGGCTTCTTCTTATTCTCCCACCTTCACCCAAATCCCTTTATCTCTGACTGTCTTGCCGTTCACCCCGGTCAAAATCACATACAAATTATATTCCCCGCTCATCGCTTCGGTTAATAATAAATTAGCCTCCGGCCCTTTGACCTCATTGTAGCCTAGCCAGGTTGATTGCTCGCCTTTTTTCTGCAGATAAAAATCAACTTTATTAAAAGAGCTGTCATTGCTGATTCGCACGCTCAAATTAAAAGGGAGCTGCTCTTGATAAAATTCTTGTCCGTCATGTGGTGTCGTCCAGTTTATCGGATTCACATATTCGTCTGGCAAATTTAAATAAATTTTTACATTCTTTTCCGCCGAATTTTCAACATCGTCAAAAGCCACGGCCTTTAAAAAGTGCTCGCCGTTTTCTATGCCGATAAGCTGATAATCATTCAGATCAAAAGGATAATTTTTTTGCGTGCTGATCAGCTCGCCGTCAAAATAATATTCCACCCTGGCGATGCCCCTCTTGGCGCTTGCCTCCGCCGTCGCGCTGATTGCCGGATTGGTCACGACAGTCCCGTCCGCGGGCGACGATAGCTGGATCCTCGGCTTGTTTTCTTCCGTGTGCACATTGTCATATTCGGTCGGCAACGGCTCCTTGGTCGCATAATTATTCTTTTCCGCCCAGCGCATTACCCCGTCTTCAAAAGCGCTATACGCCGGGTCTTTGGCCGGATCGTTCGGTATCGGCCCCAAAATATTTCCCCGCGTCACATACTGCAAAATTGAGTGCGGCTCGCTCCGGTATTTTCTTTCTTCAATTAAATTCACGGGCGTCAGATCAGCCGCCAGCCGGCCGGTTATTTTATCTATCTTAACAACCGTCTCTGCCACTGCCTGACCATTGAGCATTGGCTTATCCGGCAATGGTTTAGCTTCCGGCTGTTCAAAATTTTCCACCAGCGTCCCTGCTACAATCTTTTTCATGTATTCGTTCCAGATCGGCGCCGCCACTATACTGCCGTCTGCCTTGCCTTTCATCACTGTATTGTTATTATTGCCCACCCACACGCCGGTCACGATACTTGGCGTATAACCGATCGTCCAGCCGTCGCGAAAATTATTGGTCGTACCAGTCTTGGCCGCGACCGCGCGGTCCGGCAAAGTCAAATAATTTTTTTCTCCAAAAATATAAGCCCGAGCATTATTATCAGACAAAATACTGTTTATCTGCTTGGCCACCTGCGGCTCCAAAACCTCTTCGCCCTTATTTTCCTCCGGCTTGAATTCCTCCAGTGTTTTACCGTCCTTATCTTCAACTTTTAAAATATATTGCAAATCGTGCTTGACGCCGTTTTGGGCAAATATGGCAAACGCCCCGACATGTTCCACTAATTTTACTTCACCGCCGCCCAAAACCAAAGACAGGCCAAATCTGGACCGGTCGCCAAATGTCGTATAGCCCATCTTGTCCGCCAGATCCAAAACCTTGTCTATGCCCACCGTATAAATCGTTTTTACGGCTGGTATGTTCAGCGACCCGGCCAAAGCCTGACGAATGGAAACCGGGCCGTGTTCCGTCCCGTCATAGTTATGTGGCTCATAATCATCGCCGGTTTCCGTTTTATATTTAGTCACCGTGTCAAACAAAACCGTTTCTGGCGAAAATCCTTCCAAAAACGAAGCGGCGTAAACTATCGGCTTAAAGGACGAGCCCGGCTGCCGCGGCCGCATCGCCACATTGACCGCGCCGTCGTATTCCTGATTGAAATAATCCCTGGAGCCGACCATGGCTAACACCTCGCCGGTCTTGGCGTCAATGGAAACTAAAGACGCATTGTGCGCTCCGTTTTTTTTCTCATTTCTCTCCACTCCCGCAACAATTGCTTCCTCGGCGATTTCTTGTTTTTCAAAGTCAAGGCTGGTAATTATTTTTAATCCGCCTTTCTCCGCCGCCGCCTCGCCATATTTTTCAGCCAATAATTCCTTGATGTAAAGCGTGAAATGCGGCGCCACAATACTCTGCGACAATGGCTTGAATTCCAGTTTTTCTTCCATTGCCTGCTTCTCCTGTTCCGCCGTGATATAGCCGAGCTCGGTCATTTTTTTTAAAACGAAATGCTGACGCTCCATCAATTGGTCCACATGCGACCCATAAGGCGAATAGTAAGTGGTTGCCTGGAGCATGGCCGCGAGAATCGCGCCTTGGGCCAAATCTAAAGCCTGCGCTTTTTTGGCAAAATAAGTGCCGGCCGCCGCTTCTATGCCATAAGCCGTGGAGCCGTAAGGCACAACATTAAAATACAAACCCAAAATCTCATCTTTGGTAAATCTTTTTTCCAGATAATAGGAAAAAATTAATTCTTTTAATTTTCGTTTATATGTTTTTTCCGGAGTCAACAAAACATTTTTCACTAACTGTTGAGTAATGGTGGAGCCGCCTCTGGCCGGTCCTATGCCCAAGACTTCATGCAAAGCCGCTTTGATCAAGGCCGGAAAATCAAAACCATGATGTTCATAAAACTGATCATCTTCTGTGGCAATGACTGCCCAGCGCACATGCTCCGGTATCTGATCCAGCGGCACCCAGACTCTTTTCTCGTCGCTGGAAAAATAGTAAAGCAGATGTTCGCCGGTGCGGTCGTATATTTTTGTGGCAGACCCTTGCGAAGCCGAAATCATTTCCTCTTTGGTCGGCACCCGGCCGGAATAATATACCAGAGCGCCCAGAGCGAAAATGACTACCGCCACAGCGGCAATGATCCCGAATTTTAAAATCTTTCTAAAAAGTTTTTTAATCACCGTCATTCCTCGGTCTCTCCGGCCAAAAAAACCGGAGTTTCTAGACGCAAGTCCGCTTCTCCTGCCTGACAACGCTTCTATTTTTCGTTTGGCAATTAGGCGCTCGCTAAATCTGCTCTGGCGCTCCCAACTTTTTGGCGATTTTATTTTCATGGCCGGAATAGGCATAATTAAAAATTTCTAATTCCTAATTCTATTTTTTCACCCTTCAGGCGATCCGCCTTCTTTGTTCAAAAATAATCTGATTTGATAACTAACAGGCTTGCTTTCTTGTTTTCTTGATTTTTTGATTTTGTGTTTTCTGTGTTTTAGTGTTTTCTTGATTTCTTGTTTTCTTGATTTCTTGTTTTCTTGATTTCTGTGTTTTAGCATCCTTATTGCCATTATACCAATATTAAGTTAAAATGATAATATCAATTTTGACTAAAACTATGGCGAAAAGCAAATCAGAGCAAATTGAGGAACTTTTGGAAAAGGGCGTAGCTAATATTTACCCCAGCCGTAAATTTTTGGAAGAAAGACTAGATAGCGGCCAAAAACTCAAAATTTATCAGGGTTTTGATCCCACTGGCAATACTCTCCATATGGGCAGTATGGTGGGCATTCTCAAACTCAAACAATTTCAAGAGCTGGGGCACGAAGTTATTTTTCTGATTGGCGACTACACTGCCATGATCGGCGATCCTGACAAAAAAACTGCTCGTCAACCTTTGACCCGCGAACAAGTATTGGCCAATTGTCGTGATTACCAAAAGCAAGCCGGCAAAATTTTAAATTTCAAGGGCAAAAATCCCGTGGCTTTAAAATTCAACAGCCAGTGGCTGTCAAAATTGACTTTTGCCGACACCTTGAATCTTCTCACCAATTTCACTGTCCAAAGAATGTTGGAACGTGATCTATTTGAAGAAAGAATCAAGTCCGGCAACCCGCTCTATCTGCACGAATTTATGTATCCAATCATGCAAGCCTATGACTCGGTCGCCATGGATGTTGATGGCGAGATCGGCGGCAATGATCAAACTTTTAATATGTTGTCCGGCCGCGATCTAATGAGAAATTTAAAAAACAAAGAAAAATTTGTCCTGACCATGAAATTGCTTGAAGACCCAACTGGCAAAAAAATGGGCAAGACTGAAGGCAATATGATTACCCTAAATGATTCACCAGCTGATATGTTCGGCAAGGTTATGAGTTGGCCGGACAATATGATTACCCTTGGCTTTGAACTCTGCACCCAATCCACTGTGTCTGAAGTGGCTGATATTGAAAAAATGTTAAAAAGTGGAGTGAACCCGCGCGATCTTAAAGCCGAGCTGGGCAAAGAAATCGTCACCCTTTATCACTCCAAACAAAAGGCCCTGGAAGCTGAAAAGGAATTCAACCAAATTTTTAGAGAGAAAAACAACCCGGACCAAATGCCCGAGATTAAAGTCAAAAACCAATCCTACAATATCGTTAATCTGCTTTTAATGAGCCGGCTCGTGGACAGCAAATCAGAGGGTAAAAGACTGGTGGAACAAAACGGCGTCAAGTTGGATGATAAAACCATTGTCAGCTGGAAAGCTGATGTCGCTCCCAAAAACGGCGCCGTGCTCAAGGTCGGCAAACGCAAATTCGCCAAATTGATAATCAAGTAGCCAATCCACGAAAATTGACTTTTTAAAGATAAAATTATAGAATAAAACCATTATAATGAACCGGTTATAATGGTTTTTTAGCGGCAATAATTAATTTCGGGCGCGCAGCTCAGCTGGTTAGAGCGTTCACCCCGCCCCAAATATGCGCGCGTGTAGCTCAGCTGGTTAGAGCGCGTCACTGATAATGACGAGGTCCCTGGTTCGATTCCAGGCACGCGCATATTTGGGGCGGGGCAAGCTGATAATGACGAGGCTTTAAACAAACAACCGTGTTGCTTTTCAACGGTTCAATCCTCCGCCGCCCACCAAACCCGTGTTTTTTGTTAACTGAGATGGTTATAAAACTATCTAAATTTGGCTGAATTTAGCCACACAAAATGACTTTTGTAACCATCTCACTGTACTTTGCATTTTGTTTTTCGCCGAGGTAACTCAGCGGCCCGCCTGCCATCGCAAGCATGAGCTTGCCCCGCCTGCCATGCCTGGCACTGGCGGGCAGGTCAGGCGTTGCGGGCGGGTAGAGCGAAAGCTAATCTCTATGTTTTATACTTACATCCTAAAAAGTTTAAAAGACCAACTTTTGTATATTGGTTGGTCAGATGATTTAAGGTTAAGAATAAAAACCCACAACAAGGGGTTAGCAAGTGCCATCAAAGACAGAAGGCCTTTGAAACTCATTTATTACGAAGCTTGTTTGAATAAAAACAAAGCCATAGTTAGAGAAAAATATTTTAAAACTGGATTTGGTAGAAGGTTTTTAAAAGATAGAATTTAATTTGTGCCAGGGTAGCTCAGTGGTAGAGCGAAGGACTGAAAATCCTTGCGTCGGCAGTTCAATTCTGCCCCCTGGCATATAAGGCAAAATTTAATGCGGGGTAAACTCCGGACTGAAAATCCTTGCGTCACGACAGCGCCAGCTCGTCGGGGCTCTGCCTCTCGGCATATTGAGATTTATAATGGGCGCGGGTTTGCACCCGCGCCTATTTAAAAAATTATTCTCTTCTGATTTTTGCCTTTTGCCTCTTACTTTTTTACTTTTTTAGCGGGCTGTCGTATACCGGTAGTACGCATGCTTTGGGAGCATGTTGACTGGGTCCAATTCCCAGCAGCCCGACCAATTCAGACATTTTGAAAATTGAGGGGCATTTGATTGCTCGCTCGCCCCGCCTTCGGCGGGGCTACGCTCGCATTTTTCCGTATATTTCGGAATTAAATCAAAGGGGCGGACAAATTCAAATTCAGTTTTTCGGGAAAGCAAACGGCGGTTCGTTCCAATTTTTTCCGCCAATGATTTTATTTCGTAAAAATCATTGGACAAA
>LCCW01000045.1 GCA_000998185.1 Candidatus Kuenenbacteria bacterium GW2011_GWA2_42_15
TGGGAGTTAAAAATATTGTTTTCAATATTGCGGCTCCAGACATGAACGGCGGCCTGATAACAAGATTTGTTTTGTCTCCGAGAGAAATAGCGAAAATTATTGAAAAAAACTACAAGCTTCTCAAAAAAGAAAGCATCAATGCTGAATTTTATGCTACAACCCCTCTATGTTTGTATAATAAAAGAATTCTTGGCAACATGATAAAAGATTCCTATTTAATGTTGATTTCCAATGGGGGTTGCAATATTTTTGACGGTTCGGGATTCGGCTTCGACCCGTGGGGAAATTTAATTCCTTGTACGCATATGGTTGATGAAAAATTATTGAAAACAATGGATGAAAAAGGCAATTTTTTATATAAAGACAAATTTCCTGAATTGTGGAGAAAAATTGAAAAAAGATTCGGAATTAAAAACTGGAAATACCCGTCTAAAAGTTGCTTAAATTGTTTACGCAAAAGAGAGTGTGTAGGTGGTTGCCCGCTATTCTGGAAATCTTTCAAGCCGGATAATTATATTAAAGGTCCAATTTAAAATTTTGAGATGGCCCACATTCAATTTGCAAGTGCAACTTTGTGGATAAATGATTTTAATAAATAATGGTTCATAGTTTTGATTTTAATTTGTTCATTTCAATAGCGAACGCCCAGTCCGTTTCTGTTTTCATTGCTGCCTCTCTGCCAAGAAGAATAAGTTTTGGCAAAGTAGAATTTCATGCCAATGGCGCCAGTAACGGCCTCGTGGCGAGCAGCTTCCTTGCCATTATCATAAGTCATGGTTCGTCTGGCTTGCTCCGGCAATGGCCGAAGTCGCTTAATCAGTATTCTTGATTTTTCTTCAGCTGTCAGATTGCGCGGTTTGGTGATAATCACTTTTCTGGTTTTGCGCTCAACTGAGGTGGACAAGGCAGATCGATGGCGATCATAGACCACATTATCTCCTTCCCAATGACCGAATTGTCTTCTTTTCTCAATAAACTTAGGCCTTTTAGTAATATCAGTTCGATTAGGAATTTTAGTTTCTGTTCTGTGTTTACGTCCTTTCTTGTGATGTCTGACACGGTGGGTCCTTCTTAAATACTGCCGCAGATTGGCTTTCCTGCCTGCCAGACTGTAAATGAATTGATAGATGCTTTCCTGATTCAGATACGAGTCTTCGAGCTCCTTTAACCGACCGGCAATCAAATCTGGAGACCAGCCCCGCTTGAGATGGTAAAGAATTTTCCGTTTCAATTGGGGCTGTTTATCCAGATAACGATCTTTGCGATTCAATTTTTTACGCTTTTCTACCTTGCGGCCGGCTGTATCCGGCAAATACTGATGGAATTTCCGATGGCTGTTGCGTTTAATTTCCCGACCGATGGTTGATTTGTCCCGACTAAGGCGATTGGCTATCTCGACATTAGTCAGCCCTTTTTCCTTGAGCAGATAGATTCGGTCGCGCTCTTTCTCCCCAAGTTGTTTGTAATTTGTGTTATTCATACAACCTTGAGTATATCACTCAAAGTTGCACTTCTAAATTGATTTTACCTTATTAAATTTTTCAAAAAATTATATGACCAGTCAAAATAAAAAATACATAATCGCCAACTGGAAAATGAAACTTGGCCAGCAGGCGGCGGTGGAATTGTGAAAGAGGGAAATACAAATAAAAACAAGCACGATTTATTCAGCGAGGAACTGCAACAGGAGCTGGAAAAGCTGTCTTGGGAGTTTTTATTGAAAGAAAAAGAAGAACAAGCCAGCGCTATAAAAAAAGAAAGTGAATCTGAAAAGTTTAATTATTATCAAATAAAGGAGCCGGCCGGCGGGGATGAGACTGGAGAATATTATAATCCGAAACAGGATGATTATAAAAATTTTGCTTTTTGGCAGAAGAACGACGAATTTAATCCGAACAATTTGAGAAGAGATTCGGGTATAATTTTTGACGAAGCAAAATTAAAAGCTCATCGGGCGGTGGAATGGACCAAGGCGCCGAAATTGCGCGAATCAAGGGCAAAGATGTTTTTATTTAGGATTGGTCTTTGGTCAGCGAAGTTATTATTCAAAATTTGTTTTGGTGTGACAGTGGCGATAGGCAAGACAGTAGTTGGCGCGGTAATTTTTTTCTATAGAGCAGTTAAAGGATCAATAGTTTTTATTTGGCAGGTGGCAGTGGCTTTTAAGTATGCTTTTATTTATATTTTTGGGGGTTTTAATTTATCTTTCAGGTCGGTTGAGGTGGTTGAAGCCAATGAGGTCGCGGAGGAATTATTGGCTGAAGATAACAAGAAGTTTTATAAACATAATTGGCGTTTCAGGGCGGCGGGTATTTTCGCCGTGGCGGCTCTGTTTTTGATATTACCCTTACAAATTTATTTATTTTACAGCCGGGCAGAACAAACAAAAGCCGTGGTGCTGGGCGCGTCAGATTTTGGAGTCCAACATTTGCTGCAAGCCGGCATTGCCGGCAAGGATTTGAATATCCAGGACGCGGGCAGAGAATTTGTTTTAGCCGGGCAAGAATTTGAAAGAGCAAAAAATAGTTTTAGGGGGCTTGGTATTTTGGCCAATGGGCTGGCGAGCTTGGCGCCGGATGTGAGAGCCGGTACTCAACTGCTTGAGGTGGCAATAAAGTCAGCTAATGTTGGCAGAATTTTGGCCAAGACCAGCCAGTTAATGGCTAAATTTACCGGCAATATTGATTATAAACAAATAGAAGCCGACAGTAGACCAGAGGCCAAAAGCATGGACAAAATAGATTGGCGGGCGGTGGACCGGGACTTGGAACAAGCGGTCGCGGACGCAACAGCGATAGAAAAAATAATAAAAGAGGTTGATTTAGGCAACGCCAGATTGTCAGCTTACCGTGAGCAAGCGGCGACGGTAAAAAATCAATTGCCAATGATTGCAAGCCTTTTGGAAGATTATCGCGACCTGACAAAAATAGTCGTTAGCATGCTCGGAGTTGATGAACCAAAACGGTGGCTTTTGGTTTTTCAGAATAATGCCGAATTGAGGCCGACCGGCGGATTTTTGGGCTCCTACGCGGTGGTGGATCTGAAAAATGGAGAGATAAAAAAAATAGAAGTTCCCGGTGGCGGATTTTATGATTTAAAAGGTTCTTTGGCGGTTATGGTGGACGCGCCTTATCCGTTCCATTTGTTTTCTCCGATCTGGCAGCCGTGGAACGCCAATTGGTTTTTTGACTGGCCGTCTTCGGCGGAAAAGATCACTTGGTTCTACGACAAATCAGGCGGTCCGAGCGTGGACGGCGTCGTCAGCTTCACGCCTGATGTTTTAGAAGACTTATTAAAACTAACCGGTCAGATTGAAATGCCGGATTACAAAATGACCATTGACGACAACAATTTCCGGCGGTTGACGCAGGCGGAAGTAGAAATAAATTATGACAAGGCGGAAAATAAGCCAAAAAAATTTATTGGAGATTTATTACCAATGGTTTTAGACAAGGTTTTTAGTTTGGAGGGAGAGCAACGAGTTGAGGCTTTGCAGATAATTTTTGATTCTCTCAAAAGCAAAGACCTTTTGACATATTTTAAAGATCAAGATATTCAGAAGATAGCTGACAAGCTGAAATGGACAGGCCGGGTGGAACAGTATGATAAAGATTATTTGGCAATAGTGCATACCAATATCGCCGGCGGCAAAACTGACCAGGTGATAAAGAATACCGTGGAGCATAAAATTGAAATTATGAACAACGGCGAGATCGTGGACGCGGTAACTTTGACTCGCGAACATCAGGGCAAGGTCGGCGATGTTTTTGAGGGACAAACCAATACCGATTTCGTGCGTTTTTATGTGCCGCAAGACAGCAAGCTTTTGGCAACAAGCGGTTTTGATCCGATGCCGACCGACAGGGAATTTCAGACGGCAACGAGTGGCGTGGAGGCCGATCCAGATTTGACCAGGTTGGAAAGTAATTTGCGGGTTGATGGCGAGTCAGGTACGAGAATAGTGGATGAATTTGGCAAAACTTCTTTTGGCAATTGGCTTTCAGTGGCGCCGGGCGAGATAAAAAAAGTCAGCGTTAAATACCTCTTGCCATGGCGCATACAGGGCGGTGATGAGGTAAGGACGGCGGCAGCGGAGGAGCATGACTGGTGGTCGCTTGTGAAGCAGTATTTCGGGTTCAGAAAAAAACAGCAGACCAAGCAACAAGATTATATTTATGGACTGTTGGTGCAAAAACAGCCGGGCAGCAACGATGACCAATTTTCAAGCAACTTGACGGTTGACGGCGGTTGGCTGGTAGGGGAATATCTGCCCAAAGAAGAAGCGACGGTTTCGAATAATTCTTTGCGGGTAAATTTTGACATTGACGGCGATAAATATTACGGAGCGGTGATAAAAGAGACTTAAGGCTTATGGTCAAAGACTTTAACGGTAGATTGGATGAATTGAATATAAAAATGCAAACGACCAAAGACGGATTATTGCGACCTGTTTTGTTTTGTTTGCGCCGGCTTGGTATTACCGCGAACATGTTGAGTACTCTAAAGGCGCTAGGCGGGGTGGTGGCCATGGGGTTGGTGACAAAAAATGTTTACGCGGCGGCGATCATTTTTTTGGCAGTTTATTTTTTTGATGTTTTCGACGGGTCGTTGGCGCGGTATGCCAAAGAAGATTCCGACCGCGGGAAATTTATTGATGTTTTAACGGATCAGGCGGTTTATGCTTTGGTTGTTTTAAGTTTAATCAGGCTTGATTTTTTGAGCATTAAAGCCCTGGCTTATAATTTATTAGCCGTGCCGGTTTTGTATTTATTAGTGATTATTCAGAGGAACGAAAACAAGCCTACGGATTGGATTATCAGACCAGTGGCAAAACTAAATTATTACAAGACGCCGTTTTGCGTGGCGGTATTAGGCGTGATTTTCGGGTTTTGGGGAAGAGGCGTGGCTTCATGGATGCTGTATGCGATTAATATTTTGGCGACCGGACATATTATTTACGCTTACTGGAAGATAGTACGGCGAGAAAAGCCATTATAGTTGATTAAATTTATAAAGTTAAAAAAGTAAGATTAAGACCGTATTTAGTAATAAAACGGTTTTTTCTTTTGGCTAATATCAAGTAAAATTTATTATTTACTGGATTTTTACTTGACAAGATTTAATATATATGTTATTATGCCAAGATTTGAAAATTAATGACGCAGGACTTTAGCGTTTGTCATTCCCTTGCTTGCCTGTCCCGCTTGGGCGGTAGGCAGGGATGACAGAAAAAAGAGCCCGAGGATGGCAGAAGGGGGGGCAAACGCGAAAGTCCTATGATGGAAAATTAACAATTAAATGGAAAGAATTGAATTAAGTAATTTGGAGGTTTAAATATTAGTTAGTGGTTATAATCTGGTTTCGACTGGATTTGGCCATTTAATCAGTATTTTTAGTAATAAGGCTTTTAGCTTATATTACACCTTTTTCTAACCATGCTTGTATTCATGGTTAAAAATCTGTCCTAAAGGCAGACTTTAACCTCCAAATTATTTGATCCAATCTTTAGTTGTCCCTCCAAATCAATTTTGATTTGGAGGGATTTTTGTTATTTGCCAGTTTTTATTTTTTTATGTATAATTATGGGAGGAAAAATAGAATATTTTTACCAAAAGGCTGCCGATCGCAAATATGGGCCTAGGAATCTCAAAATTTCCGACTGCAACTCGGATGAAAAGTTTTAAAAAATTCTTGAGCCCTGGCAAAAAAAAGACCGGCAGCCTTTTGGTTTGAGGGCGGTTGTTTAAATGGGGATATAATTTTTGTTGTTGACAGTCAGTGATAAGGTGCTATAACTAAATTAGCACTCTCTCTTGACGAGTGCTAACAGAAGTATTATAATGTCTTTATACGACAAAATATGAACGACAGACAGAAAGAGCTATTCCATAATATCGTGCTTGAGCATATCACTACGGCCAAGGCCATTGGCTCGGAATTTCTGGTTAAAAAATATAATTTGGAAGTTTCTTCGGCCACGACCAGAAACGATATGGCCGAGCTTGAGGCCGAGGGACTGATTTATCAGCCGCATACTTCGGCCGGCCGCGTGCCGACGGAAAGAGGGTATAATTATTATGTCGCCAATTATTTGTCAAAAAATCCCGCAGTCGGAGAACGGGATAAAAAAATTTTAGAGCAAGCCAAAGAAAGCGGCGGACAACCGTCCGGCGCTGGCGCGGAGAAAATGCTGGCCAAAGCAGTCGCTGAACTCGCGGATACGGCCGTGGTCTATTGTCCGTCAAAAAACAACACCTATTACACCGGCTTATCCAATTTGCTGTCGCAGCCGGAATTCGCCGACTTCAATCTGATTTATCGTCTGACCGAGGTAGTGGATAACTTTGACGAAGTCTTAGACGGTCTTTACGACAAGATAAAAGACATCGAGATAAAAATCGGTAAAGACAATGCTTTCTCATCTGATTGCGCGAGTATTTTAACGAAAAAGAGCGGCAAGGTTTTCGGTCTGATCGGGCCGATGCGCATGGACTATGAGCGTAATCTCGGGCTGGTGACTTTTGTTAGAGAATTATTAAATTAAACATACGATTAATTATGTTTCAGCATAAAAAAGACGGTCATGAAAAAGATGATGAGATTGTAAAAAAGGCAGCCGGCGCCGAGGCGGACGAGACAGTTGAAAGCGAGAGTGATGATAGCGCTTTGGCTGAATGTCAAAAAAAATGCGCGGAATATCTGTCCGGCTGGCAGCGCAGCCAGGCTGATTACCAAAATTTGGTCAAAGAAACCGCGTCCCGGCGTCAGGAATGGGCGGCATTTGCCGGTCTGGAAATATTACACGGAATATTGCCGATTTATGACCATCTGAAACTCGCTTTTACGCATATTCCGGCAGAGCAGAAGAAAATTAATTGGGTGGTCGGCATTGAGCACATCAAAAATCAGCTGAAGAAATTTCTTGAAAACCAGGGCATTGAAGAGATAAAAACAGTCGGACAAAAATTTGATCCGGCCTTGCATGAAGCGGTTGAACACAAAGACACACACAGCACGGAAAACACACACAGCACGGAAAACACCAGCGCAGATGCGGGGCAGGTAGAAGAGGCCAAGTCATCCGGCAAGATTATTAAAAAAGAAATCAGCACCGGATATAAGCTGAACGGCAAAGTGATTCAGGCGGCGAAAGTAATCATTTAGGAGAATCAAACATCAAGAAACAAAAACCAAAAAAATTCCAAGCTCCAAATCTCAAGTGCCAAATTACAAACGAACCAAACTGTAATTTAAAATTTGAATTTTGAGGATTAAATATTTATTTGGATTTTGTGATTTGGAGTTTGTTTGGTGTTTGTATCTTGATTATTGGTATTTAATATTTTAATTATTTTTAAAATTCCCGTCAGTTCCAAACGCTCACGGGGATTAAATGGAGTTTATATGTCTCTCATTAAATGGACCCCCATGCTTGATCCGTTCAATGAAATGGAGCGCCTCTTTGACGGCTGGCCGAGCGCGAGTTTGTCAAATTTCGCGCCGGCAGTTGATGTCTGGGAGGACGAAAATAATGTTTATGTGGAAACGCCGTTGCCTGGAGTTGATCCGGAAAAGGTTAATATTGCCATTGAGAACGATGTTTTGACCATTGAAGGCAGTCAGGAAAAGAAAAG
>LCCW01000046.1 GCA_000998185.1 Candidatus Kuenenbacteria bacterium GW2011_GWA2_42_15
TTACAAATTTAACGAAGTTCTGGAATTTCTTTGGTCCAAACTCCGCGCTTGCGATGAAATTATTACCAGAACCGCGCCGTGGAAAATAAAAGATTTGGCGGAATTGAAAAACATACTTGAGCCGGTAGCGCAGGATATTTTGAATGTGGCTGATTTGCTCCGGTCTTTTATGCCGGCAACGGCGGAAAAAATTATTGCCCAATTCACCGCGCCGCAAATTAAAAAAGGGGAACCGCTATTTCCAAGACTTTCATAATATGCCCAAAGAAAGATTCAAAATTACCCCCGCGTCTTATCTGATTTTAATCAATAACAAAAATGAAATTCTTTTGAGTCTGCGACAAAACACCGGCTATCGCGACGGGCAATATGTCGTGCCATCCGGTCATGTGGAAGAAGGGGAATCGTTTGCCGCCTGTATGATTCGGGAAGCCAAAGAAGAAGCGAATATAGACATAAAAAGTGATGATTTAAAACTGGCTCATGTTCTGCATCGCGAAGAAGGCGACAATGAAGAAGCTGACAATTTAAAGCGCCAGCGCATGGATATCTTTTTTAGCGCGGATAAGTGGACGGGTGAAATTAAAAATAACGAACCAAATAAATGCGCGCATTTAAAATGGTTTTTATTGGATAGTCCGCCAACCAATATTTTCCCCTATGTTAAATTTGCCATTGAACAATCACAATCGGGAATTGTGTTCAGTGAATACGGTTTTGAAAATTAAAACATTAAAAATTATTTTAAAATTTAAAATTTATAATTTAAAATTATACTCCCATGCTCATCATTGACATAATAATCCTAGTCATATTGTTTGGCTTCATCGTCTGGGGCTGGCAGACTGGTCTCATTAAAGCCGTCGCCGTCCTCATTGGCGTAGTTTTAGGCATTATTGTCGCTGGCCGCTATTACGCCATTGTCGCCGATTTTGTTTTGCCGTATCTAAAATATAATCAGAATTTTGCCAAAATCGTCGGCTATCTGGCTGTTTTTGCGGCGGTTAATCTGGTGATAATGCTGATCGTTTCCGTTATCACCGGTTTATTGAAATTGATTCCCTTAATGACCACCGTCAATCGTCTGGCCGGCGCGTTGGTCGCTTTTGTCGGCGGTGTGCTCGCGATTGGGTTCATCCTCTTAATCTTAAGTTCCGTTCCATTTTCAGATTTTTTATCCCGTTATACTGAAAATTCAATTTTAATCCCAATCGTCATGGACATTTTTAATTTTATTTCACCTTTGGTACCCAAAGCCATTGATGAGCTGACGGCCACGCTCAAAAATCGACTTCAATTATTATGACACCAAATTTAATTGACAGCCACGCACATCTGAATTTCAACATTTATAAAGACGACGGACATGAAGTGATCCGTCGCGCTTTGGATCAGAGAATTTGGATGATCAATGTCGGCTCTCAATACGATACTTCAAAAAGGGCTGTTGAGATCGCCACGAACCATGACATAGGCATTTATGCCGCCATCGGGCTTCACCCGATTCATTTGTCTCAAACGGAAGTTGATGAGGAAGAAATAAAATTTAAAAGCCGCGAAGAAAAATTTGACGAGGTAAAATATCAGCAACTGATTGACGATGACAAACAGCACAAAATCGTGGCCGTCGGCGAAATTGGTCTGGATTATTTTCATATTCCTGATGGGTTGACGAGAGATGAAATAAAAAATTGCCAGGCGCCTGATTTTATCAAACAACTGCATTTTGCCGCCAAAAACAATCTGCCAGTTATTCTCCACTGCCGAGATTCTGGAAAAGGCAAATTTGATTCATATTATGATTTGTTAAATATAATAAAATCCCAAGTTACGGATTACGGATTACGGATTACGGGTGTTAAACATTGTTTTGACGCCAATCTAGAAATTGCCCAAGAATTTTTTAAATTAAATTTTTTAATTAGTTTTACCGGCATCATCACTTTTGGTAAAAACGCCGAAGATCTGCGTCAAGTCGTGCATGAGCTTCCCTTGGAGAAAATTTTAGTGGAAACGGATTGCCCGTATCTCGCGCCAGAACCTTATCGGGGAAAACGCAATGAGCCCGGTTATGTTGAATTTGTCGCTAAAAAAATCGCCGAGGTAAAAAATTTACCACTTGAAGAAGTAGCAAAAATTACCACCGAAAATGCCAAAGGATTATTTGAAATAAAATAATTTGATGAATGATTTATTCAAAAACCAATACAAAACCAATTCCACCCGCTTGGCAGGATGGGATTACACCGCTGGTTGGTATTTCGTGACCATTTGCGCCAAAGATAAAAAGATGTTTTTTGGTAAAATTGGGAATGGGAAGATGAGATTAAATCAGATTGGCGAAGTAGTTAAAGAAGAGTTATTAAAAACACCTATAATTAGGCGCAATGTTGTTTTGGATAAATGGGTGATTATGCCCAATCATACCCATATGATTATTGTCATAACCAACAATAATGGCGGTGGCGTAGAGACGCATTGCAATGCGTCTCTACCACAAACAAATAAATTTGGTCCTCAAAGAAATAATTTGGCATCAATTATCAGAGGTTTTAAAGGGGTAACCACCAAAAGAATTCATCTCGCTAGACAAGCTGATTTTGCCTGGCAACCCGGTTTTTACGACCATATTCTCCGCGATGAGAAAGATTACCAAAACACTTGGGATTACATTGATTACAATCCGGACAAGTGGGAGTGGGATAAAGAGAATCCTGAAAATTTAAAAAAGAAATAAAGAATTATGTTGATCTACATTATTCCGTTAATTTTCAGTTTTATCAGCGCTTTGTTTTTGACTCGGCAAATCCGCGGTCTGGCTTTGCGCTATAATATCGTGGACGCGCCAATAAATGAACGCAAAATTCAAATCGGCCAGGTGCCGCTTCTGGGCGGGCTGGCCGTTTACGCGTCGTTTGTTCTGACGCTTTTTATTGTCTGGCCGCTGGGCTGGCTATCTGACGGAAAAATTACCTCGTCCCAAATTGTGGGAGTTATTCTTGGAGGACTTATACTTTGTGTCATGGGTTTTTTGGATGATAAATATAATATCAGAACCAAATCTTTTATCGGGCCCCTTTTAGCCGCAATTCTGGCCGTAGCGCTGGGCATAACTGTTACATACATTACCAATCCATTTACGGCTGGCACAGGGCTTTACGGCCGTTCATTATTATATTTTTCAGGCACCATCGGCCCCATATTCAGTTTTTTTTGGCTGTTGGGCATGATGTATACCACCAAGTTTTTAGACGGTTTAGACGGTTTAGTGTCCGGCATTGGCGCCATTGGCGCTATAATTCTATTTATTGTCAGTTTATTCTGGGATGTGCCCCAAAGCGGCACTTCAATTTTATGCTTAATTTTAGCAGGCAGTTGTCTTGGTTTTTTAAGATATAATTGGCATCCAGCCAAAATTTTTCTGGGCGAGTCTGGCTCTGTTTTTATCGGCTTTATGCTCGGCGTGCTGTCAATAATTTCCGGCGCTAAAATCGCCACGGCGCTTTTAATTATGGGTATTCCAATTCTTGATGTTGCCTGGGTTATTCTGCGTCGTATTTTTAAAGAACATAAAAGTCCTTTCGCCGCTGATGCCAAACACTTGCATTTTCGTCTTTTACAAGTCGGTTTTTCTCATCGCGGCGCAGTTCTTTTCTTATATTTTTTAAGTTTAATTTTTGGTGTATCCTCATTATTTTTGCAAAGTAAGAATAAAATCGTCGCGCTTTTGATTTTAATTATTATAATGTTAATTTTAGCTGTCGCTTTGGTTGTGGCATATAAAATAAAACAGAAAAATTATGAATAGTAAAAATATCAGTCTCGTCAGTGGATTGATTTTTGTCGCGCTAATTGCCCTAGCCTTCCTTTACGCGGCAAACTTGAAGGGAGAAAATATAAATTATGTATTTATCAATCATTACAAAATAAAAGTTGAACTGGCCGACACTCCGCAAAAACGCGGCCAGGGTTTGTCCGGTCGTCAGTCGCTTTGTGAAAATTGCGGTATGCTGTTTGTTTTTCAAGAACCAACAATTCCCAATTTCTGGATGCGCGATATGAATTTCCCTTTGGATATAATTTGGATAAAAGACAGTGCGGTCATCGGATTTGAAGAAAATCTTTTGCCATTAAAAGACGGAACATCACCTGTTTACTACCATCCAAATGAATCAATTACCGCTGCCCTTGAACTCAACGCCAGCTGGATTAAAAATCATCAGATTAAAGTAGGGGATATAGTAAAATTTTAAAATTTGGTATAATAATTGTGAGCTATTAAAATCCGAACAATATGAATGTCAAAGAAGCAATTAACCTAAGAAAAAGTATAAGGAAATATCAAGACAAACAAATTCCCGAAGAAATAATTGTTGAGCTTCTTGATGCCGCGAGAAAAGCGCCATCGGCCAAAAACACGCAGTCTCATAGATATTTTATTGTCAATGATCAGGGGACCAAAGATAAACTGATAAAACATAATGTATTTAGGCGACCATTTGTTTATGAGGCGCCTTTAATTATTATTTGTTGCGCGGATCCAACTCAATATCCCAAGGGTGTAGATATTGATGAATGTCCTAGCAATTATGCTTACATAGATTTATCCATTGCTGCTTCTTTTTTGGTTTTACGCGCCACTGAATTGGGGCTTGGAACTGTTTTTGTTGCCTGGATGTATCGTGATAAAATAAAAAAGATTTTTAATATACCTAAAAATTATATTATCCCCTTTGTAATACCAGTTGGTTATCCTGCCGAAGATCCTAGCCCAAGACCTCGAAAAGATTTAAATGAGATAATTTGTGCTGGTTCAGATTTGCAATCTGAACTGTAAATTTGGCACTCCCCAAACTCCTGATCCGAGTTATAAACTTGAACCAACGAAAAATTATCCCAAATACCAGCGAATCTTTTTTCAAAGGTTGAATATGAATTTTTGAGACAATTAGCATAAAATTTATGTCCAAAAAAAGAATCATCCTTAAACTCTCCGGCGAATTTTTCAAGTCAGCTGACAATTGCGTTGATATTGACAAAACTTTTGAATTAGCCAAAGAAATTGTTAAAATAAGAAAACAATACCAACTCGGCCTTGTTTTTGGCGGCGGCAATATTTTTCGCGGCCGGCAAATGACTGGCAAAAACATCAAAAATCCCGCTGATTGGCATTATGTCGGTATGGCCAGCACTTTTGTCAATGCCCTGGCTCTGCAAGCGGTTTTTGGTCAGCTGAATATCCCGGTCAGAATCGTTTCCGCCTTTGATGCCTTAGCAAAAAATAATAATTATTTTTCCCAAGGTGAAATTGTTATCTTTGCTTTTGGCACCGGCAAACCGTTTGTGACAACAGATACGACAGCGGTTGTGCGCGCGATTGAGACCAAGGCTGCGCTAGTTTTTAAAGCTACCAAAGCTGACGGCGTTTATGATGACGACCCTGAAAAAAATTTGCGAGCCAAAAAATTTGATCATATTAGTTACGCGGACTATTTAAAAATAAAAAACACCGCGATTTTTGATAAAACCGCCGTGGTCCTGGCTGCCAAGAAAAAAATTCCCATTTATATTTTTAAATGGGGGAGAGGAATTTTGGCAAAAGCAGTCAAACTGAAAGCTGGTGGAACTTTAATTCAATAATCAAGAAACAAGATATAATCTCTCCGCCAACTTGAACTCGGATAATTTTCTGTTCATTGAAGGCGGATCCCTCGGAGAGGGATAAATAAATTACAAATCCCAAATTTTAAACTGCAATTAAAAATTAATTTAAGAGTTATATGAAACGACTTGCCATTAACGGCTTCGGCCGCATTGGCCGCGCCGCCTTAAAAATCGCCCTTAAACAAAAAAATCTTGAGGTCGTGGCTATTAATGACCTGACCGACACGCCGCTGAAACTCCCTTGGAAAAAACTCAAAGTTGATGTGGTTTTAGAATGTACCGGCCGGTTTGTCAAAAATAATGACGCGGCCAGGCATCTAAAAGCCGGCGCCAAATCAGTCATCGTTTCCGCTCCGGCCAAAGGCGAAGGCGATGTGCCGACATTTCTCATGGGCGTGAATGAAAAAAATATTAAACAGTTTAAAGTTATTTCCAATGCTTCCTGCACCACCAATTCCATCGCACCCATTACCTCAATTATTGATAAAAATTTTGGCGTTGAAAAAGCCGCACTGACCACCATACACGCTTACACGGCTGACCAAAATTTGGTTGATGGGCCGCACAAAGATCTGCGTCGTGCCAGAGCCGCCCAAAATATTATCCCGACCTCTACCGGCGCCGCCATTGCCATGACCGAAGTTTTACCGCAGCTCAAAGGCAAATTTGACGGCATCGCGGTGCGCGTGCCAGTCACTTGCGGCTCGCTTTCTGATTTGACATATTTAGTTAAAAAACCCACGACCGCGGTTGAAGTTAATAAAATTTTAAAGCAAGCCAGCCAGACTAAAAATTTGAAAAATATTATTGCATATTCAGAGGACCCGCTGGTTTCATCAGACATAATCGGCTCGCCTTATTCCGCGATTTAATTTTTAATTTCCAATTTTTAATTTTTTCCGCCAAGTTTCTTTGTGAGTAATTCAAGTCCGTGGAAGGCGCCTGCCCGCAACGCTTCGCGTAGCGATGGCGGGCGGGGATCACCCGCAGGGTGAAAATAATTTTTAATGTCTTAATTATTTAAAAAGCGAATAAATTTTTTGTGTTTTAAGGAGAATATAAACTGCCAAGCGAATGAATTTTAGTGGTTGATATGATTAAGAATTTAAAAATTGAATCATTGTTTAAAAATTAGAAAATTAAAAATTATAAAATTTTCCCCTATGCCCAAACTCGTCATTGACATAGAATCCGCCGGAAAAAATCTTGAGGATTTTGACCAGATTTCGCAGGATTATTTCCGCCAGTGGGCCAAAACCGCCTCGGCTAAGGCAGACGACCTTGATTTTGAACTGCAAAAAATTGAAGAAGGTTTCAGTCTTTCACCTTTGACTGCCGAAGTTGTTTGTATCGGCATGCTGAATCCCGAGACTGATAAAGGCATGGTTTATTACCAAAGCGGAAAAGAGCGCAAGGAATTTGAAGAAAGCAACATCAAATTTTCTTCAATGCCCGAAGCGGAAATACTCAAAAATTTTTGGGAGCAGGTGAAATTTTACGACGAATTTATCACCTTCAACGGCCGCGGGTTTGACATTCCGTTT
>LCCW01000047.1 GCA_000998185.1 Candidatus Kuenenbacteria bacterium GW2011_GWA2_42_15
TTTCTTGATTTCTTGCTTTCGTGTTTTTGTGTTATTCTTAAATTATGCCCGAAAAAACCTTAAAAATCCTCTATCTCATCACCCGGTCTGAAATCGGCGGCGCCCAAAGATATATTTTGGATCTGGCTAGCTTCTGCCGCGACCAAGGCCATATTGTCGTTGTCGCTTCAGGCGGCGATGAAAACGGCGAGCTGATAAAAAGACTCGTTAAACTAAACATCCAGACATATTGTCTGCGCCATCTTACGCGCGAACTGAATTTTTACTCGGACATCTCGGTCTTTTTTGATTTAATAAAATTGATTAACAAAATTAAACCTGACATTGTCCATCTTAATTCCAGTAAAGCCGGCTCCATCGGCGCCCTAGCCGCCAAATTCTGCGGCGTCAGAAAAATTATTTACACTATTCACGGCCTCGTTCTAAATGAACCGCTCCCCTTTTTTCACAAAATATTTTATTGGTTCGCCGAATGGTTCTCCGCCAAACTAAAAAACAAGCTCATCTCCGTTTCTGAATTTGACAAACAGTCGCTCCTCAAAAACAAAATCACGACGACTGATAAAATCGCCGTCATTCATAATGGTCTTGACCCAGCGCGAATATTCTTTCTGGACAAATCCACGGCTTTAGCCAAGCTCTTTGGCCGCGAGCAAAATGAGAAAGAATTTATAATCGGCACCATCGCCAATCTCTATCCGGCCAAGGGTCTGATTTACCTCATAGAAGCCGCCAAATCAGTTCTTAAAATTTATCCGCGAACAAAATTCGCGGTTATCGGCGACGGCCCGCTGAAAAGTTCTCTGGCTGATACGATTATTGAATACGGCCTGGCAGACAAATTTATCTTGGCAGGCTCCCTGCCCGAAGCCAATAGATATTTAAAAGCTTTTGATCTTTTTGTGTTGCCGTCATTAAAAGAAGGTCTGGCTTATGCGTTGCTGGAAGCCTCCGCCGCCGGGTTGCCGATTATTGCCACTGCCGTTGGCGGCAATCCGGAAGTAGTAAAAAATAATTTTAACGGCCTGCTGGTGCCGCCAGCTGACTTTGGCGCGCTGGCCCAGACTATCATCAATCTTATGGGCGATCCGGGCAAAGCCGCATTCCTTGCTGGCAACGGTTCTTCCGTGCTCAAAGATTTTTCCCTTGATCAGATGTGCGAAAAAACCTTAGCCACATATTTATAACCCTCACCCTGCCCATCTCCCGCTCTATGAGAAAGGGGCCAGGACTTTCAATGCTCACGGACATTTTACAGTTTTAATAATGCCGCATACAAAAAGGCAGATTAAATTCAAGCGGAGCGAGGGAATACGAAAGGCAATGTTTGAGTCCCGTCCCGCAAGCGCGGGACGGGGCGAGTTTTGCCTTTCGCCCGAGCGAAGCGTAGAATTTACTGCCTTTTTATCAAGCGGCGATTTTTACGCCACTTTTTCTAAAAAAGTGGCAAAAGAAAAAGATGATGTAAAACAATTAAATAACCCCGAATGTTCTAGAGACCAAACCACTGACCAATTAAAATGCTTCTGCCATTAACTAAACCTTGGGTTCAATCGAAGCCCGCCGATTCGGCCGGCAGGGACGATTGAACCAACGCTTAGACCAAACCACTGACACAATAAAAATCTCCACCAATCCCTCCAAACTCAAACCCCGTCCCGACATATCGTCGGAGCGGGGTTTTTATTCTTATCAATCTTGCTTTTCTATAAACTGCCAGCCGGAATCTTATCCAGATTGGCATTAGTAATGCCCAAAGCCAACTTGCGGAACAAATCCATCAAATTGGCCCAGGTCACGCTGTGGCGATAGCCTTTGGTATCCACATACCAAATCGCTCCGCCCTTTTGCACCTGGAGCAATAATTTGCCTTTCAGTCTGTTGCGCAAAGCCACATTGCCGGTTTCACTGGTGCCGTTAACTGGAATTTTTGCCAAATTGGCGTCAGTGATGCCCAAGGACAATTTTTGGAAAACGAACAACGCGTTGGCAAAAGTCACTTGATAGCGCTTGTATTCCTTGGTGTCAACATACCAAATTTCACCGCCTCTTTCCACCCGAAGCAAAAGTCTGCCGGTCAGCCTTTTAGCCAGTTTCATGTCCAAATTCGCGCTAGGCACTGACGACTCTGGCGTGGTCACCGTTGGCGTACTCGCGCTCGGTGCCGGCGTGGTCGGCGGTGGTGTTGGTGTTGTGCTAGTCGCTAAAGTGGTAAATGTCTTATCGCCGTAATAGCTGGCATTGCCGCTGCTGTCCTGCGCTTTTATCTGATAATGATAAGTTGTTACTGGCGTTAGACCACTTAATGTCGTTGAGTGCGCAGTCTTATAAACCGCGGTTTTTGCTTCATTGCCATAAGCGGTTGTTCCGCCATAAACTACCCAGGATATTGACGCTTCACTTGTAGTCCAGACAATAGTCGCTTCCGTGTCTTTGGCTGTCGCCTCTATACTACTAATCGTTGGAGCGGTGGTATCTCCGCCTCCACCACCACCGCCACCACCGGGGCTGCCGCTGGATGTTGGGCAGTTGTCCGTCTCGGTGAAAGTGATAGTTAGGGTATAATCATCTGAAGTGGCAGTATAGTCATAGGTTGAATAACTGCTGGAACTCGTGCAATCAGTACTGGCGACATTTGGGCTGTCTTCAAAATTCTTTCTGCCGTTTGATTTTAAATGAAGCGCTGAACCAGTGTCCAGCTCAAAAACCAACTTGGTATTGCCAACTTCGTCAGTCAGGGTAAATGACTCCACGGTAGACGCCGCGGCAACGACAATGTCCATACCGTTAGTGCCGCCATTGGCAAAATGGATAATCGTATCCGCCGCCAAAGTCGTAGTATTAGCCGCCGCCTTCAGACCGTTGACCGGCAGCAGCAGTGACAAACCGCACGCAACCGCAAGCATCAGCCATAATCTTTTTTTATTCATAATCTTTGCGTTAATAAAATGATTTTTCCCCCAACGACCTTTCATTTAATTATTTATTGTTAAAACAATTCTAGAAAAAGGGGGAAATATACTCTTAAACCACGAACATCTCTTTCAACCAAAAAAAATCATTCGCGGCGTCCCGACAGCGTTTCGCTTGTCGGGGCGCCTTAAGCTTTTTTAGTCAAATCGACGGTTGAATCAAACAGATGTCCGTCTCCAGCTGTAAGTCCTTGTAAAGAGAATAAGAAAGCGTCATCATCTACAGTGCCCATACCGGTTGCATCTCCACCATTAACAACTCTAATAAACGATAATTCTGTTACAGCGCCGGCATCGCTAGCATCTCCAAAAGAATATATTTCAGGCATCATAGCGGCATAAGTTCCCCCGGCCGCCATTGCTATATCCGGCAAACCAAGCGTCGCCCTAACACCCACTCCCAATCCTGTAACCGCACCGCCTGTAGTTTCTTCTCCCATTCCGAGTGAAATATGAGCGCCATGGGCTGTACCGACTGTGGCGCCTGTTAAATCAGTATATGAACGCAAGGATTCTCCACCACCAGTGCCAAGATCAGCGGTAAAGTAAAGCCGGTTGTAAATTCCTCTATTGTCACCTGTGGCTGCCGTGTTTTCCGCGTATATCTGAATGAAATTCGTATTTGCAGTGGCAGTAGAAATTTTTGCTGATGAAGTTCCAGCTTTCAAGATACTTCCTGCAGTACCGGTTGGGGATGTTGTAATTACTATATTGTTTGTCTGCGCTCCTGTAAAATTAATTCCTGTTGTAGCAGCGCCAATATCAATACCGGTTGTCACTGTGCCTCCACCGGTAATATCTATTGCAGTCGTATTCTGTCCAGATATAGAAATTCCGGTGGTATTAGTTCCAGCTAAATTAATGCCAGTGGTTGCAGTCCCGATCTGAATACCGGTTGTCGCGGCACTATTTTCAATTTCCACACCATAATCAAATGGTTGTAGAGTTCCTGTTTTTGACTGTAATACCCAAAGTCCGACATATTTACCGTCTCCTGTAAAAGCATTAGAATTAGCATTGTTTCCAAATGCCATCAGAGCAGCCGCTCTTGCCCCGTCACTTATTGCTACGGCTCCGCCAGCAGTGCCTATTCTGCCAATTACTCCGGCTACTCCCCACCCGGTGGCAGTAATAGTGCTTGCACCTGCTGATTCCCACCTACCCATAACTCCGGCAGAGATATTTTCATCTTTATCTACTGTACTGTATTTTGTAAGTCCGTCAATAGCCCAGTCTTCATTGGAATTCTCTTGATAAATCATCAATCTTGACTTGATACCGATTGCTTGTTCCCCGACTGATCTTGCTGTATTATTATCATCTGCATTTACATCTACTGCGGCGGCATAGTTATCAGCGTTCACAGTAGTAAGTTCTACGCCACTCCCAGGCACAGATGAACTAAGAGTCCCAACTTTGATGGGTCGGGTTTCCTCTCCACCAGCAAAGTTAATCCCTGTTGTAACTGTATTAGCGACGCTAACTCCTATTGTTTGTGTTCCGGTTAAAGCAATGCCCGCGGTTGAGTTAGTGCCTGAAAGAGTCAATCCGGTGGCAGTCGTCTTGGAAAGAGTAACTGCGCTGCCAATCGTTAAGGCCGTACCATCTTTATTCAAATCGCCGCCGACAATGACTAAATCACCAGTGGTTGAAGCATTGCCGCCGATAGTCAGACCAGTGCCGTCTTTATTCAAATCCCCGCCAGTAATTACCAAGTCGCCAGTAGTTGTGGCATTACCACCCAAGAGTAAATCGCCAGCCGCCATGTTGTTGGTTGGACTAGTGGTGCCAACCACCAAAAATCCTGATGAAGTGGCATTGCCGGTTAAGGTTGATTTGCCGGTCACTGTTAAGGTGCTGGCCAGGCTCACCGCCCCGCCCACTGTCAAGGCCGCGGCATTTTTATTTAAATCTCCGCCGGTAATAACCAGATCACCGGTAGTGGTGGCGTTGCCGCCCAATAATAAATCGCCAGCCGCCATGTTATTGGCCGGACTCGTGGTGCCAACCACCAAAAATCCGGACGAAGTGGCATTGCCGGTTACTGCCAAAGTAGAGCTTAAAGTACTCGCGCCGGTAACCCCCAAGGTGCCGCCGACTGAAGTATTATTGCCCACTGTTGTTACGGCATAAACAGCCATTGGTATTAAGAATACCATCGCCATCGCCGCGATCAAAGTGAAAAATGTATTTTTTTTATAAAAATTGTTCATAATCATTTTACTAAATTATTTAATAACATTTAATTTTTTAGTGTGCACCAATAAAAAATTAAATAATTCGGTATTTTTGACCTTTAATTTTGAACTTCGACCTTTAATCATAAGTTTATAAAATGAGGACTTTCGCGTTTGCCCTCCTTCTGTCATCCTCGGACTTGATCCGAGGATCCAGAGGATAAGCTAACGGCGCCATTATTTAAAAACTGGATTCCCTTGTCAAGCAAGGGAATGACAAACGCGAAAGTCCTACTTCAATTATAGATTTATAAAATAAAAAAAGCGTCTCAAAGACACCTTGTTTTATTGATAATTATTAACCTCAAAATTCATGCCTGCCCCGGAAAGGCAACAATGTATAATGCTATCTCCTGAATAATAAGTCAAATTTTCCTTAATCATGGGAATCAGGAAAAAAATAACTATAATTTTAATTGAGGTGAACTGACTTATCCTCAATTGTGATAAATAAATTATACCACAAAATTAAAACTATTTACACCCTATTCCATAAAAATACAACCCTAACTGTGGATAACTTCCCAACTTTCAGTTTCGGGTATCTAGTTTCTACTTCTCTATAATTTCCCGTATTTTTTTCACCCGGTCAATTATCTCTTGATTGGTTGGTTCTACCTGCAAAACTATTTGATAATTTACCAGCGCCAATTCATATTGCTCGGAGAAATCATAGACTAACGCTCTAAAATAATAAGCTGGCACAAAATTACTTTTTAAGGCGCTGGCTTTATCCGCGTATGCCAAAGCGCTTTTTAAACCTTGTTCAGCCACCGCTTGCAGTTGTTTTTGGTCCTCTGCTTTAATACCTGGCTGTTTAGCTTGGCTGCGAGCGCTTTTAGCCATTTCAAAATTTATGCTGGCTATTTTCAGCAAAAGCAAGGGATTTTGCGGATCCAGCTCGCCGGCTTTAAGATAATTATCTATTGATAATTTATAGGCGCCGGGGTCTAGCGCTGTGAAGCTGCCATAAATCCGGCCCACTTGTTCCCAATTCTGACTGTTTTTTGGATTGACCGCCAACATTTTCTGGGCCACTGATTCCAATTCATTAACCACTGCTTGAGCTTCTTGTTTTTTTTGCTCCGCGCTCAATTGTGTATTAGCTTCCAATTGAGTAAATTTTATTAAATAGGCCTCTGACAATTCTCTCAAATACAAATCATTGGCGCCGTCTTGCTTGACTGCCTTGATTAACAAACCAATCGCAATGTCAATATCCATATCTTCTTTCGTTGCGGCAGCCAGCGCTTGATTATAATTTATAGCGCCCACATATTTTTTGCCGGAACAAAAAAGAACAATGACCAAGCTGGGGATGATGACAATGCTGATCAGCATGATAAGAAACGCCAGTTGCGGAGACTTGGTAAAAACCACTTCTTTTCTTTCCGCGCGACTCACCGCCAACCACAAACCCAAAATTAAAAAGCCCACGAAAAGCAAAGTAAAATCAGCTGAATACGCAAACCAGCAGAACAAAAAATAAACGCCGGCCGCAAAAACAGCTGACCGGGCCGGCTGCCTCTCGTCTTTTTCTTTGGATGAAATAACCGTTTTGATGCCCTGCCGCAAGAAAAATATTATGATTAACAAAAACCCCACCAATCCCAACATGCCAAACTCTGCCAAAAAAGTGGCCAACGCGTATTTGCCTTGGACAAAGCGCGTTTGCCAAAAAGGCCCTAGCGCAATGCCGGCTGGTTTATGCGCAAGATATTGATATTCAAAAGTCGCTGGTCCTGAACCAATAACCATATTTTTAAACGAGTCCCTGAAAGTATCCGCCACAATGCTATTCGTGCTTTGACTGTTTAAGGTAATTAAATTGGGCAACTGCCACCGTTCTCCCAAGGGCACCTTAATCACTATTAAAATAATTGCCAGCACAAAAATTATTGCCGGCAGATAAACCGCTTTTAAGTCTATTTTTGTTGCCCGGTCGGCCGCCGGCGCTTCAACATTAATAATACTTGATCCTTTATCTCCTTCGTCTTCTTTTCCTGAATTTACTGCCCCGGGCTCCGCCTCTTTGGCCGGCGCGAAACTCTTTAATTTTTGCCAAATGATAATAATCATACTCAAAGCCATAGCCAACCAAACAGGCTTGAAACCGATAATAATTAAACTGACTGCGAACGACAACAAAATCAGATAGCCCAGCCATTGGTAATATTTATTTTTAAAGATGGCCGTTTGGCCGAGCAAGGCCACCAGCATCACCGCCATGCCACCCGCTAAAACAGCCAGCGCCCAGACGGAACCGACCAAATTAAAACCGATTGCCCGGGCGAATTCCCACGGCCAGAACGAACCAAAAAATAATTGCGCTAAAAATAACAAATTGGCAAGAGCGACGCCGGCCAACAAGACGACCAGCGCCCTGGCCACATCTTTATCGCGGTCAAAAATATTGCCAGCCAGAAAAAAAATAATAATGTAAAAAATAAAATTAAGATAAGATCCGGCTGAGATGATCTGCCAGAAACTAACTCCCCTGGCATTGGAAAATATTGTGGCTAGGCCCAAGGTTACCAATAAAATAAAAACCGCCGTGGCCAGCTTGGTCCACTTCAGCTTCAAAACACCAGTCTTGATAATTCTAATTAGCCAAAAAATTAAAGCCAGACCGGCTAAAACCGCCAGTAGAAGATACTTGTTCCAAGCCAATGGCCAGGCGGTCGTCGGCAGAAAAAAGACAGGCACCAGAAAAATTAAAAGATAGACGCAAATTTTACTGATTTTTTCCAACATATGTTTGCAATTAGTTTTATTAAGGGCTATTATTGTGATTCTTGTTTGGTAAAGATATAACATCCAGAATTAATTGTAAAGTGAACAAAACTGAAGCAACTTTTGTGTATCAACGCGCCACTATTGTATTTTTCACGAGACCGTGCTAGTATTACTGCGTAATAAATAGTAAGATGCTATTGAGTTTCTTTCTTAGTTTTCATCAAAAGTAAGCTGTAGAAGAGAAATAAAATAGTTGGTCGGCTTACTTATAATAAAATTTAAGCAAACAAATATGGCAACAAAATTGTATGTCGGTGGCTTGGCTTACAGCACCACCGAAGCTACTTTAAAAGATACTTTTGCAACAGTTGGCACAGTCGTGTCGGCCACGGTCATCATAGATAAGATGACTAACCGCTCAAAGGGATTCGGCTTTGTGGAAATGTCCTCTGATGAAGAAGCCCAAAAAGCTATTGCGGCATTTAACGGCAAAGAGCTTGACGGCAGAACCCTGACCGTGAATGAAGCTCGGCCCATGGAAACCAGAGCGCCTCGCACCGGCGGATACAACCGCGACGACCGAGGTGGCAATAGAAATAGCTACTAAAAATTTAGCTTCAAAACAAAAACCCCAGCAATGGGGTTTTTGTTTTGCCTTACCGCTCTCCCACCACCCCGTCTTCCGCTTCGCGGAATCCACCCCTCCTCGGGGAGGAGGGGAAACTCACGCGCCATGTTTATATTTTTAGAATTCAAAATTTGGAATTAGTATAATTAGGTCAATTAGAATAATTAGAATAATTCCTCCCTCCCTATATCCCCTTATCTTGTCTCCATACAATTCCTTGGCCATATTTTCATCTTTTAATTTGCGCAGCACTCCGCCTTGGGCCACCGAATACACTGCCGGACTGATGCTGAATTTTACCAGCTTAATGCCCGGCCGATAAGTCACCAATCCGCCCCAACCGAATTTGGCCAAGTCTGCGGAGCTGATTATCTTGACCGCGCTGAAATCTTCATGCCAGCTGTAATATACTTTTTCATTAGGAAACACATACAGTTTGCTATCCGCGCCGACATAATAAACAGTTGTCCCGCCAGCCACTTTAACTAATTCTCCGGGGTTCACTCCGTTTATTTTTATCACCGACATTTGTTTCATTGACAATTCCGCCTGTCCGGCTGCCGTGCTTTTCAAAATTAAATTTAAGTCATTCCAGCCGTCAGCATCAGTATCCACGGTTTTTTCTTTGTTAATTTTTAAGTTTAATTCTTTAGCCGGCGCCGACAATTTTACTTTAGTTTCTGTCGCGCCCACGGTTAAAATCTCCACCGTTTCCACGATATTGCCAAAAACAAAATGAGTTTTGCTGTTCTGTCCCAGTTTTTTAACCAGTCCTGCGCTGGTTATCCGGTCTAAATTTGTTATATCAACCTGCTCTACTGCTGGCGATGTTGGTGCTTCTGTTTTTACGACCGCCGGACAATTATCACCATCGGCGAAAGTAATAGTAAAAGTCGCGTAAGTTTCCGGCGTTGAATAATCAAAAGTGGAATATCCGTCCGCGCAAACGGTTTCCGTCGTCGCGATGCTTGTCCTGAACATTTTGCGGTCAGCTGATTTTAAATGCAACTCTGACCTGGGATACATCGTCACCTTGAGCGTGGCCAAATCCAAGACATAGGAATGCAAACGAGTGGTGCCGTTGCCCTGAATCGTTATTCCCTTAACGCCATCGGACACTGGCGCCACGCCGGCAAAAGACAGTCTGGCGTCCGGCCCCCAAACC
>LCCW01000048.1 GCA_000998185.1 Candidatus Kuenenbacteria bacterium GW2011_GWA2_42_15
TGCTGGACGATATCGTGGTGCTTTTAATCGCTGGTTTTACCTGGAAGGTATTTGCCGGCAACCAAAAATACGCCAAATATTCGCATCTCATCGGCGGGGTGCTTTTGACAGTACTCGGGATAATTATGATTTTAAAACCGAATTTGCTGATGTTTGAATAGACAGCGAGCAAGAAACAATTAACAATAAGCAATATGAAAACCACCCCGCCTTTCACGAAAGGCGGGGTGGTTTTGAAATAGAATAAATTTACCTTTCTTCCCATGTCCACACGATTTTCAACGCTTCACTTTCCAAATCTATAATTTGCAGATACTCTACGGATTCATTCAAGCCCTCTATTACCTTCCTATTATCTTGTAACCCTTCATAATACTTATGGCTCAAACTATTTCTACTTATTGCATAGACAATCCGTCTAACCCCTGACCAGTATGTTCTTGCGAGACACATAAGGCAAGGTTCCATTGAAGCATAAAGAGTTGCATCGGTAAGTTTTCCGATTTTTTGAAACGCATTATCAATCGCTTTACATTCCGCATGATTATAACCAGGATAAGAATCGCTCGTTTCTGATGCAATAACTTCATTACCAAGAACTACCAATGCTCCAACAGGAAACAGTCCTTGTTTTATCGACAAATCTGACTGTTCAATCGCCAATTTTAAAAATTTTTTATCATTCATATGTTTTACTGCTCACAAGACGATAAGCAATTTTACCGCGTAAGGGAATCGAACCCTTATTACTAGGCTGAGAACCTAATGTCCTAACCATTAGACGAACGCGGCAAAAGGTGCGGGACTAGTCACTAGACGAACGGGCCGTGAATCAATTTTCAATTTTCAAACAATTCCAGAATGATTTAATTTTAAAATTAAAAAATTAATTCCTTGTTTAAAAATTATAAAATTATAAAATTTACCCTTATTCCCATTCCTCCCCCTGTCTGATTAAGAGTTCACTCGCCCTTGCCGGCTCGGCCATAATTTCTTTAACGATTTTTTCCATTCTTATGCCTTGTGAACCTTTGACCAACAGCAAATCTCCGGCCTCTATTTTATCTTGAATAAATTTACCAGCTGCCAGGGAATCGTCAAAGGCGTAAATCCGGTCTTCATTCATGCCATACTGTTTGGCCGCGTCGGCGGCATGGCGAGAACACTCGCCGACAGCGATAAAATAATCAATGCCCAGACGGGCGACTTCCTCTCCAATTTCCGCATGCGCCGCTTTGGTAAGGGCGCCCAATTCAAGCATATCGCCAAGCACGGCAAATTTGCGTCCTTGGCAGTTCAAGTGTGAGAGGGTTTCCAGAGCGGCTTTGACGGAAAGCGGCGAGGCATTGTAAGTATCATCAATAATTTTAGTATTTTTCACTCCTAGCAATAACTTCAAACGGCCCGCGGGCGACTGATATTTCTTTAGGTGAGCGGCAATCGCCACCAGATTCAGACCGTAAATAAGACCGACGGCAGCGCCAAAAAGAACGGCATAAACAGCCGGACGGCCCAAAATATTTTCCAAATTTACCGGCACGAAAGAGCCTTGATAATTCAGCTTGAAGTTGAGCGAATATTTTTCTTTATCTAAAACAATATCAGAGGCGAACAAAGCGGCCTCGCTGTTCAGCCCGACGGTGATAACCTGCGCTTTGGTTTTATTTTTCAGCTCAACCGTCAAGGGATTGTCATTATTCAAAACGGCAAAATCGCGGCTGTTCAGGGTGGTGATAATTTTCTTTTTTTCGGCAGCCACATTTTCCACCGTGTTAAAAAATTCCAAGTGAGCGGGGCCAATGGCGGTAATTATGCCGACTTTGGGCGGAGCCAGTTTGACCAAATAATCAAGGTCGCCGGGATGATCAGCCGCCATTTCCAAGATCAAAACATGCGGATATTTGACATCGCGCTTGATAATTAACAATAAGCCACGGATAAAAACGGTTAGCCAGCCAAAGACCGAGCGGCCGGGATTTTTGGCGTTTATTATCGTCAGAGGAACGCCGGTTTCGGTGTTATAATTTTTGGGGCTGGAACGAACCTGAAAATCGGGCGACAAAATCGCGGCCACGGCTAATTTGGCCGAGGTTTTACCCACGCTGCCCGTGATGCCGATAATCTCCGGCTGATATTTTCCGATTATCCGACGAGATAAAAATTTTAGACAGTATTGAATAATTTTTTTAAACATAGAGCAGGTTTTATATTTGTGGCTTATTCTCTTTTTGTCCTCACCTAAGCTGGGTTCTAATCTGATGGTGGCAGATTAGAATGGGTTGGGGGCAAAATATTTATCAATAATTTCAACACCCCTCCCTTCCCTCCCCTTGGCAAGGGAGGACAAAACAAACACGAAAGTCCTAATATTCTTAAAACACGGCCAGGCCTACATCATTTCGTCTCTTTTCTCTTTGATGAAAATAACCAAATCTTCAAAGATGCGGACAAAAATCTTAAAAGGAGCTTCAATGATAAAATCAAGAACAAAAATAAAAACATTTATTTTTGAGGAATGCATGGCAATCCAACGGCCCACGCGGAGAATCGGCACGAAGAGAAAAGCAATAATAATCGTGAGAAAGCGCTCTTTTTGTTCCAAAATAATCAACTCGGCGGCGGTGCGGCGGATGCGCAGCGAAAAGAAACTGACCACGGTCAAAAACAGCAAAAAAATAGCAATGCTGGCCGCGCTGAAGTTTAATCGCAAAAGACCATAAACCACCAAGCCGAAGGAAACTAGATACATTATGGCATAAAAAAAGTTTAGGAGGACATTCAAGAAACCCTTTTTGGATTTCATAATCTTCACCCGCAGTTCTCCGCTGTCATCGCCATAAACAATATTTTCCACTTCTTTTTTGATACTGGCGGTATTATTAGCGCCGGGAACGCGGATACTCATGCCGATGGCGGCCATCAGCGCTGGCGGAAAAAGAGCGTTGATAACAAGCGGCGGCCAACGAAGTTCATTCAAGATAAAATAGTCAAAAGGCAATTCAAGCAAGATACCGAAAATGATTTTAGTACAGAAAATATAAATAACCGATCTGACGATGGCGCGTCTGACCCTGGCCCCGATCTGACCATATTTTTCCCGACAGGTCTGTTCAACTTTTTCCAAAAGTTTTTCTTTTTTTGAAAAAATATTCAAATACTCCTCGGGGTTACTTTGCACAATATCTTGCAAAATCCAAAAAACAGCGGTATATTTTTTGAATTCCCTGACCAGTTTGTCATTTAGATGGTGATTAAAATTTTCCTTGATAATACCTTGGGAACATTTGACATCATGGGCGGCGCGCTCCGCTTCCGGCAAGGTCAAATCGTGCCATTCGGGGAAATAATATTTCAAAAGAAAATAATTAACCGTCATCTCATCGGCTTTGAGCAAAGATTTGAGAATAGCCACATAAACCTGGATGTTTTTGCCTTGCTCGTCCAGATGGCAATTGCCGTCAAAGACCAAATTCTGTTTTATGGTTCTTTCAACAACTTCCACCAGAATTTTTTCTTCGCCCGATGGCACGAGCGCCTCTTCCACCTCGCAAGCTGCCAGATTGATCAGCCAATTAAAAAAACCTTTCATTTCCTTGGGCGGATAGTTGCTGTCAATAATGACATTATAAATAACGATGTATTTATTGATCAGATGACTGACTTTTTCTATCATCTGCTCCGGCACGGCGTTATTGGCCAGATAGCGAGCACGAATGAGCTCTTCAATAAGTGGGCGAGCTAAATCAGAACCTTTGTTGCCCGGCGTGGCAATACGACGCAAAATACGCGCCGTGGCATAACGACGAAGCAAGTGGTCTTCGCGATAATCAACGGTGTTGCGAATTTTCTCATAAATAAAGGCCAATCTGCTCGCGGCGTCACTCACGACAATCCTAGAACCATGGCGAGATTCTTCTTTTTTCGCTTCAAGTATATCTTGATAATTAAGGAGCCAATTTTCAACAGCGTTGATTAGATTATTTTGGGACATAGAATGTTAGTTAATATTTTTTAGAAAGAGTTGATAATCCTCATAGTTTCGGCAACCATTTTATTAAAATTGAAAATATCCAACTTAACCAATGGGCTTGACGCCAACCGCTCCCGCAATTTATGGTCGCGCCAAAGCCGATCAACGGCCTTGAGCCAAGCATCATAATCGTTGTACTCAACTAAAAGCCCGTTGTAATCGTCTTGAATCAATTCCGGATTGCCGCCGATATTACTCGCGATAATCGGCAGACGATAATGCATAGCGTCAAGAACCACATGAGACAAGCCCTCATAGCCGGAATTGAGCACAAAAATAGAAGCGGCCTGATAATAAATCGCGAGTTCGTCTTGGCTGATACTGCCCAAAAGAAAAACTTTGTCCGTGAGTTCGTATTCAGCCGCCATTTTACGCAAAACAACTTCTTCGGGCCCGCCGCCGGCAACAACTAATTTAAAATCCGGATTGATATTTTTAAGCTCGCGCATTATTTTAATAAGCATAGCAACGCCTTTCCAGGGCAACAAGCGAACGGCGGTAATGATGATGTCTCCCTTGATTTTTATCTTTTCCTGCGCTGCTTCGCGCGATAAGGTCGGTTTGTCTTTGAGAAAAATTGCGTTATAAATAACCCTTATTTTTTCCTGGTCGGCGCCCCAGCCCAAGACTATTTTTTTTAAATAATAAGAGGGTACAATGATGCCATCGGCGTGTCTGACTACCAGCCTTTCCAAAAAATTGAGCGATTTTATTTTTAAATTTAAAAAATAATTTCTGGCATGCAGCTCCGGCGCGGCCTGCCAACTGTCAACGCCTTGCCGGGTGAGTTGGCCTAACATTGCCTGTTCCCAGGCATAATCACCGACCACCTTGACTATCAATTTTTTTTGTAAAATCTTACTGACCAAAAGAGCCGGCCAACCGGAAGCTACCGGACCCTGCGCATAAATAACTTTAGCATGAAAAGAGCGCGCTAACAACCTAAAAAAATAAACAAGATATTTGATCGGCAGAGGCAAAAAACCGCTGACGGTCGTTAGAAATGGCGCGAGATCCCGATCGTGATCCGCTAATTCGGAACGGGCATAATAAAGAGCCGAAAAATGAAGCCGTTCAGCCAACAAATATCTGACCAATTGGTAGACATAGGTGGCCGGTCCGCCAATGTCTGGAGGAAAAATCTCGCCAGCAACGACAATTAAATCACGCGATGTTTCTTTTTTTACCCGAAAAACAAGCGCCTTACCAACCTGATAATTCCAAATTAAGACTATACCCGCGGCAAATATTTTGGCGATTATATACCATAATTCAAAAAATTCCACCAAACAATAAAGCGTGAGATTGTTTATGCCGAGACCGACAATTTGAATACTTAAAAAAGCCAAGAGTTGTTTAGTAACGGCTTTATTTTTGTCTTTAAATGTCCAAAGTTTTTGAATGGCATAGTTGACTATGGCGCTAATGATGAAAGACAGGGTGGCCGACCAAAGATACCAAAAACCAAAATACTCGGTGAGAACATAAAGCAAGGACAAATCTGCTAAAAACGCAAAATGGAAAATATTTTTCATTTGTCCGGCGATTAAATCCCAATTATATTTATCCTCAACCATTTGCTTGGCATGAGCAACAACGCGTTCAACTTCAGCGCGGTTATTTTCATCCAGAATATATTTGATTTTTTCGGCGATACTTTTAGGATTCTTGGGTTCGCAAAACCAGCCGGTCTCGCCGTCTTTGAGAAAATCAAGAATGCCGCCGACCGGCGTGGCAATCACTGGAATACCCGCGGCCATTGACTGAATAAAAACATTGCCAAAGCCCTCGCTTAGAGACGGCCGGATAAAAACATCAGCGATAGAATAATAATCTTGTATCTGTTCATAAGACACCCGACCGAGAAAAATTACTTTATCATAAACATTCAATCGCTTGGTAAGTTGCCTTAATTTATTTTCCAATGGTCCGGTGCCGAGAATAACTAATTTAATAACTCGTAATTCGTAATTAGTAACCAGCAAGTGGAAAGCTCGTATTAAATCCGCGACGCCGTTTTTTTTGACCAAACGCGAATCAGTAAAAATAACTTTTGTACCTTGAACAATATTTAATTCTTCCTTAATTTTGCCTTTTGCCTTTTGCCTTTTGAATTTATTCAAATCAACCCCGTTCGGGACAACACTAACTTTTCCATGATAACCGTACCTGCTCGCTCGGTCGGCGAGCCATTGGCTGATTGCTTGAATATAATCGGCTTTGGTATAAACCATTTTATAAATCGGCCGCCAAAACCAAGTGCGGATTTTTATAAACCAATCCGCATCGCCGCTTTGCATAGTCAGGAGATATTTGATTTGCGGGTGGCGCAACTTAAAAAACAAAGCGACCAGGCCGCCCCAGGTTTCCAGCATGGCCCAAATCAGGCGGTAATTATTTGCCGCCATGAGTTTCCCGGCCAAAAAACAGGCTCTAAAAGGATACAAATATTTGTCCAATTTATTGCCCCTGCCAACGCGCCAAATATGAATACCGCCCAATAATTCCTCAGAAGGTAAAACTGGGTTAAATTTGGCCGTAATTAGATGAAATTCAAAATCTTTAACCCGGTCGGTAATTTCCTTTAAGGCAATTTCGGCGCCGCCGATAAAAGGCAGATAGGTAAGCGAAAAAATCAAAACTTTGGGGGTTTTTTGTGCCATAAATGTTTATGATATAATTATCCTTTATTTGAGCGCCTATGTCAAAAACCCGCCTTTCGCAAAAGACAGGGTAAATTTATCAGATTTCAGAATGTCGCGGCTGCTCTCGTTTGACTTGTTTGTCAAACCGATAAATAATATAATCCGCGTAATCAACGCCGTAGTCTTTGGCGATCTGGCTCATGGAACAAATGCGTTGTTTTGCCGGGTCAAAACCGAGCAGTTGAATGCCTTTGGAAACTCCGTCCCAGGAATCTGATTCTATCTCAATTACGGTCGGAATCAACGGGTAGGTATCTAGGTCAAATTGGATATTTTGATATTGCCAACGCTCGCGCCGATTTTCTACCTCCAGCTTATGAACAAACCCGATGGCGAGAAAAAAATCGCGTACTTTTTCATAGTTTGAAACTTCAAACTCAATTTCTTCCATGCCTAGATCATTATCATGCTCCCCTGCTCCCGCGCCGATTCTTTTTTTGAAAGCCAGCGTAACCTTTTCTCCCTCATCGCGCAGGCGAATCCAGGAATTGTTTTTGTCCAAACGCCAATCAGGATATTCAAAATTCAAGCGATGGTATGTGCGCTTAAAAATTTTTTTCGCGCCAACGGACTCCAGCTTGGCACGGGTTTCTTTAATATTGATGTCGGTAAAGACAACCTCAAACTCTTCCATATTATGAAATTATAATTTTGAATTTTGAGTTAAGTTTTAATGATTGAATGACTGAATTTTAGATAAACACCAAGATATTGAATATTAGATATTTAATATTAAATATCTAATACCTTCATTAACAATAAGCTGTTCAATCGTTTATACCTTCCCTGACATTTTATATAATTGTTCTAGTTTTCTGGTGTGTTCACCCCAATTATATTTTTCTTTGACTTGGCGCAAACCAGCCAGAGAAAACTTCTGTCGTAAATTTTCGTCAGTCAAAATTATTTTAAGCTTTTCGGCCAAATCATCAATGTCGCCCGGGCGAACCAATAAACCGGCTTCTCCAACCACGCCTCTAACTCCGGGCAAACCCGAGCCGATAACCGGTTTGCCAAAATTTTCAGCTTCGGCCAAAACCAGACCAAAAGCTTCAGCCTTGGTAACAGACGGCAATACAACCAAATCGGCCAGATAATAATAGCAGGCCAGCTCATCGTCAGACACGCAGCCGGCAAAAACTACGCAGTCGGAGATGTTTAATTCTTGAACTTGCTTTTCGTAATCCCGCCGCAAATCACCGTCGCCGACGATGAGTAATTTGTAATCCGCAATCCGTCCCCCAATTTTCTGTTTGAACTTTTCCTGACTGGTGAGGGGGGATCCCCCGTAGGGGGATAATCCGTTATCGGATAATTTTCTAAACGCTTCAATTAAAACATCAACGCCTTTGAAATAATGAGCTTTGTCCAGTCCACCAATGAATAAAATATTTTTTTTGTCAGCTTGCCAATTTAGCCGCTGTTTTATTTGTTCCACGAGCAAGCGGTTGATTCTATCAGGAGACTGACTCGCACCAAAAGGAATTTCCACAAATTTTTCTGTATATTTTTTATAAATATTTTTTATACTGGAATGTTCAACATAATCAAGCGAAGCGCAAATAATCTTGTCGGCGATTTTGAAAAGATTATTTTTAATTATTCGGGTTGGGAAGCTTAACGATTTAACCAATAGATTATCAAAGCTGGCATCCATGTGGTAAAAAATAACCAGTTTTGCTCTAATCAAACCCAATTTTTTACCCAGCCACAACACTTCGGAAAAGCTTTCAAATATTTTATTTTAAAATTAATTTTCGTGGGGTCTAATTTTTCTTTTTGATCCAAAGTAAAAACAGTCACCTCATGACCAAGTTCAGACAGGCGCGCGGCTTCTTCAAAAGCAACGGCACCCATGCCGCCACGGTAAGGAGGAAATTTGCAGACCAGATGAGCGATATGCATATAATTAAATTCAAACCGCCTTCCCGCCTGCCGGACGGGCAGGTAGGCGAGGTGCAAGTTCAAACCGCCTTCCCGCCTGCCGGACGGGCAGGTAGGCGAGGCGACAGATCAATTATAAAGCAATTTTAATCCTTTTTTAAAATCTGCCAAATTTAGATTTATACAAGACAAAACCATATCCTCGGCTTGAGACTCTCCCGCTTGCCTGACCACATTAGAAAAACTTGAATATTTATAATCTTTTAATTTCTTGATTGTTTCAACTTCTCCGTGCTTATATGGATTACCAATAATATAACCTTTAATCTGGTACAGCGCGTTATCATCTTCAATTAGATACAAATGATATTCGTCCCACACCATTCTGCCTCTGGCATTATCTAAATTATTCAATTCAAAAGATGATCCGCCATTTACATAATTCAATAATTTAGGAACGGTTGTAAATTTTCCAAAATAAGCTAACAGATGATAATGATGGGAATTAATTCCGAAATAAAGATCTTTAAGTCCAAATTTTTTTGAGCCATCAATGATTCTGTTTAAGATTATGTCTTTTTTGAAATCTGTGTCAAATAATTTTTGATGCCTTAAAGTAGGGCTGGTGATAAAATAATAAGTAAATTCTTTAAAGAATCTGGTCATGATATTAAGGATTATGCCTCCCCTAAAGGGGGTTTGAAGACAGATGCCTCCCCTAAAGGGGGTTTGAAGACAGATGCCTCGGCAGGTAGTTATATTCCGGTTTGAACATAGTGGA
>LCCW01000049.1:0-5449 GCA_000998185.1 Candidatus Kuenenbacteria bacterium GW2011_GWA2_42_15
CCACCAAGATAGACGATTTTGGTTTGTTTTCAAAAGCGTGGTTTCGGCCGCGCTTATCTGGCTCATTCTTAAAACCCTGATTTTGCTCTATATATTTTCCCATCAGTTTATCTGGGCCCTGCCCGAGCTTTACCGCTTTGTGCGCGACACGCGGGTAGGCGAGATCACGGCTTTTTCCGGCAACTTTTACCGCGTCTTTATCCAATCTCAAATTTACGCTCTGTTAGGATTTTGTATACTGCTGCCAATTTCTAATAAAATTAAAAATCCAAAATTAAAAATCCAAAATTTATTTAATTCTTATCACTTACTGCTTATTATTTGCTTGACCACCGTGATAATTAGTTTTTCCCGTAGTTTTTGGGTGGGCTTGGCGGCAGGCTTATTTTTCTATTTCTTTATTACTTTATTTTTTAAAACGAAATTCTTGGATATAATCAAAATATTTACTAAAATTATTTTATTGGGCGGATTATCTGCGGGGTTTATTTTTATCAACATTGTCTTTTTCTCGTCACATGCTTTTTGGGTTGGTTTAGTTCTTCTTTTATATCTTTATCTTTTCATTTCTTTATTTCTAAAATTTAAAATGTTTAATATTATAAAATTATTTATTAAACCTCTTGCAATAATTGGTTTTTCCGTAGGTATTATTTTTGCCGTAATTAATTTACCGCCCAAAATCAGCCGCGCCAATTTGGGCCAATTGTTCTTGTCGCGTACCACCATGGTTGAGGCCGCTGGTTCTTCGCGTTTAAACATGCTCAAGCCGCTCCTGGACGCTATTCTGCGCCAGCCATTGATCGGTTCCGGCTTTGGCGCCACCGTAACTTACAAAAGCGCTGATCCGCGCGTTACTTCCGCTACCGCCGGCGGAAGCGGGGAATTTACCACTTACGCTTTTGAATGGGCGTATCTGGATTTGTTGCTTAAAATTGGTTTGTTTGGCGTCTTTATTTATCTGCTTTTAATATTTAAGTTATTGCAAGCATTGTGGCAACGGGTAAAATTACAAACCCCAAATTTAGAATTAAAAATTGGCTCCAAATTCAAAATTCCAAATTCAAAATTCCAAATTCAAAGTTTATCCGTCGGTCTTTTTGCCGCGCTGACGGCCCTGCTCGCCGTCAATGTCTTTACGCCTTATCTCAATCACCCCCTGGGCATCGGTTTTATTCTTATCGTTTCCGTTTGGCTGGATCGGGATAAAGCGCAAAACTGAATTATGAATTTAGAATTACCATGAAAACAGACATTTCATAATTCAAAGTAGTTAGCAACAATAGGCTAATTGTCCCACCACCCCGGCTCGCAAGCTCGCCACCCCTCCTCAAAGAGTAGGGGAAACTCACGGCGCTATGTTTGAATATTGGAATTTGTAATTTGTTTTGAATTTGTCACTTGAGCTTTGGAATTTTATTAGGAATTAGGAATTATCACCCTGCGGGTGATCCCTGCCTGCCGGCAGGCAGGCGCCTGCCGCTGGCAAGAATAATTCACCGCGCGATTAGGCGGAGAAATTAGTAATTGTTCATGCAGGTTGTGCGAATTGCCCCTACGAATGCTTTGGTTTACTCGTTTTGCTTAACTCGCTTACTGTTTAATTATGTCCATCTCCGTCTGTATTGTCACTTACAATTCCATGAAATATCTGCCATATTTTTTGGACAGTGTTTTACATCAAACCTACTGGCAAGCAACCGGGGAAGCGCCGGATATTTTTGTGGTTGATAATAGTTCAAGCGACAAAACCGTCAGCTATATCCGCGATAATTTTCCGACCGTCCATCTTTTGCGCAATGTCAACAACATTGGTCTGTCCCGCGCCTGGAATCAGGCGATCAAAATAACTCGCGGCGAATATATTCTGATTATGAACCCCGATTTGATTTTGGACGAAAAATTTTTATCCACTCTTGTTCAGGATATGGACAATAATTCCCAGCTGGCTTTGGCTGGCGGCAAACTCTACCAGATGGATTTTGAAAGAGAAGATGATTTTTTGGTTCGACCGGTCAAAACGAGCATCCTTGACTCCTGCGGTTTTCTGGCTTTTAAAAATCGTCGTTTCACGGATAGGGGAGCCGGGGAGTTGGATGTCGGACGGTTTAATAAGAAAGAAGAAATTTTTGGGCTGACTGGCGCTTGTTTTCTCGTGCGCCGGAGCGCCCTGGAGCAGGTCAAGTTCGGCAAGGAATATTTTGATGAAATTTTTTTTATGTACCAGGAAGACATTGATCTCTGCTGGCGCTTGCGGCTCGCCGGCTGGCAGGCTATCTATGACCCCAAGGCCATTGGTTGGCACCATCGCCGCGCTCATTCCGGGCAAAAGAATAGTCTGGCCACCGTTCTTTACCGCCGCAGCAAGGAAAATTTAGTGAATTATCATTCTTACAAAAACCATCTGATGCTGCTTTATAAAAACGAGCTAAAAGCCAATCTGTGGCGCGATTTCCCTCGCATCTTTTGGTATGAGTTGAAAAAAATAGCCTATGTGCTAATATTTGAAACTGGCAACTTTTTCCGCGCGTGGGGCGAAATTTTTAAAAACAGGCGTATTTTAAAGAAAAAGAGGGGATTGAATATGCGGTTGAAGAGAGTTAGGGCGGAGGAGATCAGGAAGTGGTTTAGGTAAGCAAGATAAGCAAGTTAAGTAATAAGCTAATCCAATATGGCTGTTAAAAAATTTAATGAAATATTAGCTTGGAGCAAGGCGCATCAATTAGTTTTAGTTATCTACAAGGCCATTAAATATTTACCAGATTTGGAAAAATATAACTTAGTTAGTCAGATGACGCGGGCCGCTGTATCAATCCCTTCCAATATTGCTGAAGGATATACGCGTTCCGGGTCGTTAGATAGCTTAAAATTTTATAATATAGCCCGCGGATCTTTGGAGGAATTAAAATATCAAACTTTGCTCTGTCGAGATCTTGGTTATTTTGATAAAACTCAGTATTCATATTTGTTAAATTTAGAAGAAGAGGTTGGCAGAATTCTAGCTGGTTGGATTAATTCTCAAATTAAAAACAAAAATCACCGATAAACTACTTATCTTGCTTACTGCCTACCTCGCTTATCTTGCTTTATTATGAAATTATCTATCGTTGTTCTCAATTACAAAACCAAGAATTTACTCAAGTACTTCCTCAAAGGAGTGTTTGAATTTAAATTTCCCTGGCAGTGGGAAATCGTGGTTGTTGACAATAATTCCGGCGATGGCACTGGCAAAATGATTCGGCAGGAGTTTCCGGTTGTCAAGTTTGTCCAAAGTCCAAAAAATCTCGGTATGGGCGGCGGCAACAATTTTGGTATTGTCAATTCTTCCGGCGAATATATGCTGATCGCCAATCCTGATATTACGGTTAGCCAAACGGCTATTGAAAAAATGATTGATTTTATGGAACATCGCGAAGATGTCGGCATTGTCGGTCCGCGCATTAAAAACCCGGATGGCACGCGCCAGGAAACCTGCTATCGTTGGCCCGGCTGGTTTACTTTTCTTTACCGCCGCACTTTCCTTGGCCAAACCGACAGTGGTAAAAAACATCTGCATCATTTTCTCTACCGTGATATTGATCTCGGTGGTCCGCTATCCGTGGACTGGGTGCTTGGCGGTTGTTTTTTGGTGCGCCGTTTTGCCTTTAACGCAGTTGGTCTTTTTGACCCTCGGTTTTTTCTCTTTTTGGAAGATACAGATCTCTGCCGTCGGATGTGGCAAAAAAATTTTTCTGTTTGGTATTATCCGCCCGCCGAGGTCATTCATCTGCCGCATCGCTTGTCAGCCGGCAGCCGCAGCCCAAAAGACTTATTTTCCAAATTGACCTGGATTCACCTCGCCTCCTGGCTCAAATATTTTTGGAAATGGCGGCAGGGAACGAATAATGAATTATAAATAATGAATAATGGTCGCTAGCGCTAGCATTGGCTCCAAGTTGCGCTTGGAGCCAAGTTGATTTAGCTCGCCAAACATCGCTCCGGCGTTCTCGTCCCGGCGCGAGCCAAGCAGTTGGCTCGCTTCCGCTCCTTTGAATCAAAAAACCATCCCGCGTCTGCGGGATGGTTTTTTAAGCGGAGCGGACGGGACTCGGACCCGTGACCTCTGCCGTGACAGGGCAGCGTTCTAACCAGCTGAACTACCGCTCCAAACATTGTTTATATTCTAACATAAAAAATTTATTTGGCAAGAGGAACGCTTCTGTGATATAATAAAAATATAGAGAATTAAATCATTTTTATGAAAAATAATCATCAATCGCTAGGTCGCCAAAATATTGATGAGCTGATAGCCTATTGGCTGGCCACTGCCGCGCATGATTATCAGGTGATGCTCAAATTATTTACTGCCAAAGAATATTCTCACTGTCTATTTTTGGGCCACATAGTGCTGGAAAAAATGCTAAAAGCCGCCGTGGTAAAAGAAACAGAAAAACAAGCGCCTTACAGCCACGGCCTCGTGTTTTTAGCGGGGTTGTTAAAACAGACCAAACTTGGTCAAAGCAAACTAAATTTATTAGATGATGTTAATCATTTTAACATGCGCGCTCGCTATCCTGATTTTAAGCTCAAATTTTATAAACTTTGTACCCGTGCTTATACGGAAAGATATTTAAAACAGATTAAAAAGCTATATAGCCAACTATGTCAAGAGGTCAAGCAAAAAAAATAGCCGCATCGTATGCCAAACATCTAAAGAAAAATGGTTTTCCCTTTACGCATATTTTTTTGTATGGTTCGCAGGCCAAAGGCACGGCTAAAAAATGGAGCGATATAGATATTTGCGTCGTTTCCGCAAGCTTTGATCGTCCAGAGTGGGATAAAGAAGAAAAAAAACTTTGGTATTTACGCCGAGCCATTGATGCGCGCATAGAGCCGCTGGGCATGTCTTTGGAGGAATTTCAAGCCGTTTCTCCGCTGTCTTACGAAATAAAAAAGAGCGGCATTAAAATCGCATGACAGCGTGATGACGGTTGATCGGCTTTGATAGCTTAATTCGCCTAATTTACTTATTGCTTATGAAAAAATTTTTTTCCGCTCTTGTTCTCTTTTTTCTCCTTTTTTCCTATGCCTTCATCTTCACCGCACCAGTTGTTTTGGCGAAATGTAATTGCACATGCACCCCACCCGTTGCTACTATCACTAATCCGCAAGATAGCGAGGCAACTTGTTCAATCGCCTGTAAGGCTGTGAACTCAACAGCTGTAGCGACCTGTATTCAAATTGTTGAAAACAATGCCGGTGCCGGTTCTGGCCAAGTTGTACTGACCGACCCGCTCAATTTAGGTGGAGACTTGAATAAGTTTTGGGGCCGGTTGATTGGCGCGCTTTTGGCCTTTGTCGGCGTGGCTTCGCTCATCACTTTTGTCTATGCCGGTTTTATGTTTCTGACTTCCACCGGTAATCAGGAACAGGTGAAAAAAGCCAAAGACACCATGATTTACGCGGTCAT
>LCCW01000049.1:5481-7243 GCA_000998185.1 Candidatus Kuenenbacteria bacterium GW2011_GWA2_42_15
GTTGATTCGGTTTTGCAAACCCTCGTTGGTTCAGTTTTGTCTCCCTGCGAGAGATCGCCCATAGGGGGACAAACTGAACCATAATCGGTTGGTTCAATTCTTTGGACCGCCGTTGGTTCAATTCTCCGGATTGAACCAAGAGTTTATCTAGCCGCAAACAGTTTTTATCTTTATGCCGTCAGTTAGAATACTAAAAGATTTCAAAGATCAGCTCTATTTTATCACTTTTACCGTAAAAAATTGGTATAATATATTTGATCGGCACGGCAGGTTTCAAATCCTTGAAGACAGTTTTGTCCACTGTCAGAAAAACAAGGGCTTGAAGATATCTGCTTTCGTGTTTATGAATAACCACTTGCGTTTTATCGGCTCGGCTTTAGGTTCAGGACAGTGCCCTGAACCAACGAGAGATTGACTGTTTGATAAGTTAGATTTATACTAAACAATAGCAACTAATCGCCAATTTATGAACGGAGAACAACAATCTATTACCAAAGAAATTTTAACTGACATTCTTAAAAAAGAGGTTATTTTGCCCATTGGCGAAAAATTGGATACAATGGCTGGCCAAATTGGCGCTTTGCAGTCAAAAGTTGGCGGTTTAGAAACCAAGGTGGATGGTCTAGATGTCAAAGTTGGCGGTTTAGAAACCAAGGTGGATGGTCTAGATGTCAAAGTTGGCGGTTTAGTGGATGATTTGTATGGTAAAGTTAGTGATTTGCAGAACCATGAGTTAAAACAGGATATTCGCATGGATAAGATGGAAAGTAATTTGAAGCAAGAAATAACCAAATTCAAAGATGAGATTTTGACCAGCAACGACCAGCTTTCCAAAAAGATGGATAAAATTTTGGCCGAGACCGCCAGCCATACGGCCGCCTATAAAAGACATGATATTCAACTGGATGACCATGACAAACGATTAAAGGTTTTAGAATTTAAACCCGCTCAAAGTATTTAATCTCAAGTTCCTTCCCTGCCAGCCTACTCTGTTTTTCCCAAAATCAAAAACGCCAATCAAATTTCTTGACTGGCGTTTTTTGGTTGTAGCAATTTCTGCTACGCATCACCTCCTTTGCAATTTTGTTTTATAAAAGAACAAATTCGTTTTTTTTGCCCGATTGTTTTTCTATCTTCACTCCCGCCGGGCACGAGAAGTGAAGTTGGCTGGCCGGCCCATTGCCACAGACCAAAGCGGCAGTGGTTTCGTGCGGGAACACGAAGTAGAATCCGCGTTCCCCGCCGCTCCATGCCAAACCGATCCGCACTTCTTTCCGGTTTGGATTCCGGAAGAAGACGGAGTCGCCGACAGCTGTGGCCAGATCAACCGCAACAAATTGTTGATACTGGGCCAGCGAGTCCTGGATGGCTCGTTGCCGCGCGGCCTGCCAGCTCTTGCAGACCTTTTATAAAAGGCACATTGGTCGCAAGAGCCACTGTATCTTCGTCGGCGGGGTTAGCCGTTGGCTCGGCTGACACGACTTTGCCAAAAGCTATCCGCAATCCGTACACTGGTGCGCCTTTTCTGATGACCCTATACAAAACCGGGTCATAAGGGCTTTCTCCCTCGTCCATTCCTTTAGACAAGGACGAGAAGAAAGCCGCCACGCGCAATTGGTAGGATACGCGGAATCGCTCCAATGCGTCTCCCACCGCTCCGGTTGACAGGAATAGTGTGTAGAAAACACCGATCACCGCAATCCCTATCATAATAACCTTCAGCGGTTTGGGCGATATCGGGCCATGGGCTGGCGAACCGGTG
>LCCW01000050.1 GCA_000998185.1 Candidatus Kuenenbacteria bacterium GW2011_GWA2_42_15
TAAGTCTGCCAATCGCTTGTGTCAATGTCCGAAGTAATGATCTCCGGTTCAGTGGTGGTCGCTGTCGGTTCGGGATTGTTGGTAATTGGCTGGTTCACGGCTGGCTGGTTAGTTACTGGCTGGCCGTTGTTAGAGAGTTCTTTGGGCCAGAAAGCCACGGCTAAACTAGTTATTATAATAATAATGACAGCAATAATTAATATTTTAACTGTTTTAGTCATAAAATGTTGATTAATTTTTTGATAAGGTTTCTATTTCCAAATTACTCTGAAACAAAAATACTATCAAAAAATTATAAACCAAATTGTATACAAAAGTTATACGGCTATAGAAGTTCAATATGTATCTGAACTTATTCAATAAATCTTTATCAGACATAGATCACTTCTTTTAATATTTTTTCTTTGGCGTAGGGCTTTAGATATTTCTCCCTGGTCAAATCAACATTTCTACCTAGATTTTCGCGAACAAATTGTCTCAGGTTATTTTTTAAATCGTAAATATCTTTGGTATCTTCCTCCAACTCTATTATTAAGTCAATATCACTATCTTCTGTGTTTGTGCCACGCGCAAAAGAGCCAAATAAACCCAGCTTGGTCACACGATAATTATCTCTAAAATATTGTTTGTTTTGCCTTAAAAAATTTAAGACTTCATCCTTCTTTTCCATACTCTTGCTCAATTATTTAGTTAATATAGCAGAAAATCGCAGGCAAGGCAAGGGAAATTTTTGACTGTGTTTAACCAAAAAAACAGCCATTAAATATGCTGTTTTTGAATTGTGCTTGAACTTTTATGGTTTGCTCTAAAATCACCCTTGCTTCCTTAAACTCTGGCGATCTTATTGATTTCTTGGGTGAAATTTTTTGTCCTAAATTTTTACTTCGTAAAAATTTTTGATTTGACTGAATTAAGAACCTGGCGGGCGAGGTTGATGGCTTCAATCGCTTTTTCTTTTATATTGAAGTCATTAAAACAAAAATCATCCGGATATCTAGCTTCGATGTAATATTTCGATAAAATTTTACAAGCACCGGATATGTCGCTGAATTTCTTATTAAACCTTTTATATTCATCCAGAAGTAATTTTAGATTATGTGTTTTGATTAATTTTTGGCGTTTTGAAAGCAGATACGCCTTGAGCGCTTTTTCAGCCACCTGTTGAGAAACAAAGCAGGCTCTGTCATAATATCCATCAGCCAAAGTGTCCTTAGCCCAGCTAAGATCATCATCGGCTGACGCCAGCCAGGTTGAAGCGATTAATTTCGCTTTTTTATCCCTTTGCTTTTGCTCTATCTTTGTCATATAGAATACGTCCAGTATTATTTATCTCTTCTATAAAAGGGTGGAACTCCTTCAATTCTCTATTAAAAACTTCTGGTGCATAGATGCATACATCTGGTTCTATTTTGTAGGAGTAGTCGTGTTCCCATAATAAATCGGTTATTTTTTGATGTTGATCAAGTTTAGATCCTCTGAATTTTTTGATAATACACAAATCAAGATCACTGTCAGGACGCGCTCTGTCTTGGGCCACGGAACCGAAAAGAATAATCTTTTCCGGCTGATACTCTTTTAGGATATTAACCAGTTTTTCAGTTTCTTTTTTATATTTTGCCTTGATTTGTTTCTTGGTCATTTGAATATATCTTATTGTTTATTTTGCTCCAAAATCACCCTCTTCTTCATTTAATATAAAGGGACTCAAATTCCCCTGCGTAAACTGGCAATTTCAGAGCAGAGCATAAAATTCACTTTAGCGTCTGATAAGGGAAATATAGCACATAATTAAAGAGGGAGCAAACCGTTAATAGGTACATTCAACTTTGAAGCGCAACGCGCTTCGTTGGTTCAACCCTCCCCCGCCTAGAATGCGAAGCGGGGCAGGCAGGCCGCAGGCAGGCCGTAGAGAGACAAAATTGAACCAGCGAAATTTTTCAATAAACAATCTCCCTGCCAGTTAATAATTCTCTGGTTCAACCGAAGGACGGCTGAACCAACGCTGGTAAACGGGTAAGGGCTAAATATAGCCTCTTCGCTCGCCGATTTTATAGCGGCAATGAAGTAATGCTTCAATCAACTTTGGGTCGCCTTTTAGGTATTCACGATAAATTTTAAGCACGGTCTCATTCAAATGGGCGGCGCGGATGGGCAGATTTTTATCCACGGCATAAAGCGACGCGGCGCGTTTTTTTCTAATCTCCGCGTTGGTTGGCACGGGCTGACCGCCGCCGCCGATACAGCCGCCCGGGCAAGCCATCACTTCCACATAATCGTATTTTACTTTTTTGGCTTTGATGGCTGTCAACAATTTTCTGGCATTGCCAAGCCCGTGAACAACGGCAACCTTCAATTTAACGCCGGCCAATTTGACTATGGCGGTTTTCACGGCTTCGTCCCCGCGCACTTCTTTGAATTCCAAACGAGTGCGGCAAAGCGACGATTTGGCAGAACCGCCGCGGCAGTAATGCTTTTCTCCGCGGATAACTTTTTGCCAGCTGCCAGTTTCTTTTTTAACCTGCAAAAAATATTCGGCGGTGCGCAAGGCCGACTCCATCACGCCGCCGGAAGCGCCATAGATGACACCGGCGCCGGAAGAAACACCCAGGGGATCATCCATCGGCTTAGGTTTTATTTTGGCCAGATCAATCTGGTGTTTTTTTAATAAATAACCGTACTCGCGAGTGGTCAGCACAAAATCAACGGCCGGCAAACCGTTTGGCAGACGCTGGCGAGCCAGGCTGATCTCTTGTTTTTTGGCGGTGCAGGGCATAATGGAAACGACGATGACATCTTCCGGTCTAACTTTTTTCAGCTTGGCCCAATAAGTCTTGGCCATCATGCCGGAAATAATTTCCGGAGAACGGGTCGTGGTCAGATGAGACACAAAATCCGGCAAATAAAACTCGGCAAATCTGACCCAGCCCGGACAGCATGAAGTGATCATGGGGCGATCCTTGCCTTTTTCCAACCATTCAACTAATTCCCGCGCTTCTTCATAGGTCGTAAAATCAGCGCCCACCGTCACATCAAAAGCCGCGTCAAAACCGAGCTTTTTCAGACTGCCAGCCAGCTGACCGGTCATGACCTCGCCGTAAGGCAGATTGAATTCTTCGCCGATGCTGGTTCTGATTGAAGGGGCGATTTGGCCGATCATTATTTTGCCAAGCTTCTTTTTATTTTTTAATAATTCTTCCACCGCGCTCCAGTGAGGCACGCCTTGAATGGCGCCGACCGGACAGTGGACAATGCACTGGCCGCAATAGACGCAATCTTTGGTTTCGTCGTCAACCGGCTTGGTTTGAGTGGTAAAGCCCTTGCCCGCGGTTTCACAGAAATCAACAGTCTGGCGATTAGAACAAACTTCCGTGCAGATGCCGCAATCTATGCATTTAGCGCTGTCAAATTCCACAAAACCCTGGCCATGAAGCTCAAGCTGCGCTTGACGAAATTTTATTTCTTTTTGGTCTTTAAAATGACGCGCGACCTCTTTTTGTTCTTGGACAAGTCTTTGCGGCGACAAGGCGCCAAAATGCCAGAGCGGACTTTTGCCTTTCCGGTCTTGGAAACGAGTCAGCTTCAGACCGTAACTCTCGGCAAATTTTTTCAAGGCGCAATTGTGTTCCTGAATGCAGGCGTCGCACTTTTCAATGTGCTCGGCGTAAATCATTTCTAGATTGGTCCGTCTGGCGCGCTTGACTTCAACGGTGTTGGTTTTGATATTTAAATCGTTTTCAGCCGGAGTGGAACAAGCGGTCGCCAGTCCCCGGCCCGCGACTTCAACCAAACACACGCGGCATTTGCCCTGCGCCTCCAGGTCCGGGTGTTTGCAAAGCGCGGGGATAAAAATTTCATTCCTCAAACAAACAGCCAAAATGGTCTCGCCGGCGGTAAAGGAATATTTTTTTTGATTAATGGTAATAAAATTATCTAGCAACATGGGATGTTTTACTATTTTGTAAATTAACGAATTAACGGATTACGAATTAACGGATTACGAATTAACGGATTACTACTTTTTTTTGAATTTACCCTCGGAGCGACATTTTTCCAAATAAATAATCAAACCTCCAATTTAACTGGCCAGATTATCTAGTTCTCCGTTGGTTTTAGTGAACTGCCCTGGCGTAATATAACCAACCGTCAGGGCTATATAAAGCTGGTTGCGCACCTCGCCTGTTGAGCCTTTGAAAATTTTCAAAAATCTGATAAATTCATTACTGTTGTTTTTCTCAAAACCTTCAACAATATTGGAACTAACAGAAATTATAGCTCGCCTAATTTGATCTCTTAACGAAAAATCTTTGCTAAACCGTGATTGGGATGTTAAATCGTAGATATCTTTGGTTATACTTAAAGCAATGCGCCAAACAGGCAAATCTTCAAATTTATTAATCTTCATAAATTCTTTAATTCGTTAATCCGTTAATCCACTAATTGTATAATTATTGCCGTCTTTTGATATTCTCCAAATAACTAACTACCGCGGTGGTGGCCATTTTGCCAAGCGAACAAATGGCGGTGTTTTGCATGGTATGGATAATATCCCAAAAAAGTTCGCTGCCGAGCTGATTGTTTTTATACATTTCCCGCAGACGGTAAGTGCCTTCGCGGCAAGGCACGCATTTGCCGCAGGCTTCGCGAGCGAAAAATCCCAGCCAATAGTCAAAAAGTTCCCGCTCATCTTTGTCCAAGCGGTGGATAATCAGGCCGGCGTAATGTTGAATGGGAATGGCCAGCTGATTCTCGCGCAAACACGAACCCGAGGCCTGCCCGCCAAGCTGAATAAAAAACGGGAATCTGGGATAATGACCGCTTTTCAAAAGAGCCTCTTTAACCGTGATTGTTTCGGGAAAAAGATAAATACTTCTGGGGAAACCGTCGCCGGTCAGACAAAAAAATCTCTGGCCGTCGTATTTGTCCTCATTGATCAAAGAGACGGCATAGAATGTTTCGCAATTATTGACCAGCGTGGGACAGCCTTCAAAACCAACGCTAGTCAGATAGGGCGGCCGCAAGCGCGCTTCTTCGCGCCGCCCTTCCATCAGGTTCAACATAGTTGATTCTTCGCCGCCAACATAGTCGGCCGTTGGTTTAGCAAAAAGCTCAATCTGCTCATCACCGATGAAAAGCTGTAATTTTTTTCTAAACTTGTGGTAATAGGCGGGATTGAGATAAATAAAACCCTGCCTGGCGCCAATGGTTTTCATGGCAAGTAAAACACCGTCAATCACGCGCTCGGGATAACGGTCTAAAATAAATTCATCTTTAAAAATGCCCGGCTCTGATTCGGAACAGTTGCCAACGACATATTTAATCTTGCCTGGCGCGTTTAAAACCGCCTGCCATTTTTTATAAACTGGAAAGGTGCCGCACCCGCGGCCGAGCAGCCCGGCTCGTTCTATTTTTTTGA
>LCCW01000051.1 GCA_000998185.1 Candidatus Kuenenbacteria bacterium GW2011_GWA2_42_15
CAATCTTGAATGAGTATGGAACGCCAGTTGCAGTTAGAAGAGACGGTTTCTTATTGAGCAATTATGTTGAATGGCAAATTGGCTATGATGTGGTTAAAAAGGAAACAGAAAAGCTCGCAGAATCATCGCTACCCGAAACTGAATTTATTGGAGCAAATGGAAAAGTCAAAGCGCTTTATGAATTATCAGAATATATTTGGTATTTTTATAAATGGAACATCATCACCAGAGAAGAATTGGAAAGTGTTATTGCTTATCTTAATTCGATACAAGACCATGATTTAATTGATAATAATTCTGAGTTGCAAATTGATCGCAGTCATCCAATTGAGAAAAATATAAATGGATTTGATTTTGAATATACTCAGGTTAAATACCCTCTTTTAATTTACAAATTTAATGGATACGAAATAATTACCGAAATAAAAATTACCGAAAAGCAATATGCAGTTGGCACACAACCAATGTTGTATTTATGTTTTCCAATCACAGAATTAAAATCAAAAATTAATTTAATCGGACGATGCGCCGAAATAAAAGAAATTGCCTATTTTGAAATTTCAAAAAGCAACATCAAAGTATTTTTGGAAATGCTAAAAATGTTTGGCATTCTATCTAAAAACCACAAACACGATATTTTGCAAATTATAAATACGATTTTGGCATAACTTAAGTCCCTTTAACCGAATAATCCACGAATTTGAGCCGCTTTTTTGGTTCAAATTTTAGGACATTGCTTTCAAATAGAAACAATTAAAGTGTTTTTTACGATGTCAATAACTAAATTAAATTAAAACCATATGCAACAAACGCAAGCGAATCTGCTCAAGGCCATTGCCGGGGAATCAATGGCGAGAAACAAATATACTTTTTACGCTGAAATCGCGGTGAAAGAGGGCATGATGTGGGTTGCCAAAGTTTTTGAGGAAACGGCTGATAATGAACGGGCTCACGCGCAAGAGGAGCTGGAAAAGCTGGCGGAAAAAACAGAGATGACTAATACTTATGATCTTCATCCTTTAGGCAAGACCTTGGAAAATTTAAGGCACGCAGCCGAGGGAGAAGAATATGAGTTTGGGACAATGTATCCTAATTTTGAAAAGATTGCCAGAGAGGAAGGCGAGGTGGAGGTAGCCAATTTATTTAAAGAGATCAGCGAAGTGGAGGAAAAACACGCGGAGAGATACACGATTTTGGCTGACAGGTTGGAGCAGGGGAAATTATTTGAAAGCGAAGAAGAGGTGGAATGGAAGTGTTTAAACTGCGGGTATATTCACAAAGGCAAGATAGCGCCTTTAAAATGTCCTTTGTGCACGAAACCGCAGGGGTGGTATATGGAATTGAAGGCGGTGAGATGATTTGCCAAGGCCAGTCAGGACTGATAAAGTGAAACAGGGAAATTATTAAGGCATGTTTCATTGCCCCATTGTTTCATTGCCATATTGGCAGGTAATGAAGTTTAGAGAGTGAAGCTAGCGGCCAGAAAAGCAGAGTTGTTTTATAAGGCTGGGCAGGGGAGGCGACAGCTTAAAAAGAAATTGGGATTGGAAAATTAAATATTCTTGGCGTCAGAGCGGAGAGGTGCCCCCGATGTGAAGTCGGGGTAAACTCCGCGGTCAAGACCGCTCCTCCAAAGGAAGGTATTTGACCAAAATAACAAAGAGCACAGATAATAAAAATTTGGCGTCAGAGCGGAGAGGTGCCGGAGCGGTCGAACGGGACGGTCTTGAAAACCGTTATCCCGCCTAGCGGGATCGTGAGTTCGAATCTCACCCTCTCCGATTTGGCGCTATTTTTATTGCGCCAGTTGCGTCATCTTGGACAAATTTGTTTGTTTTCCTCCGCTCAAAATGCTATAATAATGCAAGATAAGTTTCGTTAGTAATTTTTATGCAACAAAAAATTAGAAAAGCGGTGATCCCGGTGGCAGGCTTTGGCACAAGATTTTTGCCGGCAACCAAGGCGATGCCCAAAGAAATGCTGCCGGTGGTAGACAAACCGATTATTCAATTTATCGTGGAAGAAGCGGTTGCGGCCGGTATAGAAGATGTTATTTTAGTGACGGGCTGGCACAAACGAATTATTGAAGATCACTTTGATTATCCGTTTGAATTGGAACAAAGGCTAAAAAAGGCTGGCAAAACCAGAGAATTTCAAGAGATACAAAGGATAGCCTCAATGGCTAATTTCATTTATGTTAGACAAAAGGGGTTGTCGGGCAACGGCACTGCTATTTTAAACACACGATCGGTTGTCGGCGATGAGCCGTTTTTCGCGGCTTGGGGCGACGAACTTTTTGACGCCAAACCAAGCCGGATCAGCCAGCTTTTAAAACTGTGGCGCAAATACCAGCAGCCTATTATTTCAGCCATAGAGCCGCGCAGTAAGGCGGACGCCAATCATTATGGCATCATCTACGGCAAAGAAGTGGAAAAGGGCGTGTGGCAGGTTAAGGAATTAAGGGAGAAACCAGGTGAGGATAAGGTCAGGTCGCCTTTTTTAACTTCTGTTTCAGGTTATATTTTGACGCCGGATATTTTTCCAATTTTGGAGAAATTACAAGCCGGCATAGATGGGGAAGTTTGGCTCGTTGACGGCATAAGGGAATTGGCTCGCCGCCGGCCCGTTTATGCTTGTCAATTGGAAAAAACAACCCATTGCGATACGGGCGACAAGCTGGAATACCTAAAAACCATTATTAGGTTCGCGCTGAAGAGAAAAGAATACCGAGAAGATTTAAAGAAATACTTAATAGAAACGCTCAAAATAACATCAGAACTTTGATTCTAAATAAAATTAAATTCGCAAATTATGAAATCAAAATTAATCTTCGCGCTAATTATTTTGGTTTTATTGACCACCACTGGTTTTGGGTGCAAACAGGGCAATTTGGCCGCTTATAAGGAGCTGTCTGAACCGGTAACTCTAAAATATTGGCGGGTTTTTGACGGCGAAGACGATTTTGCGGAAATTATCGCGGCTTATCGGCAAAGACACCCGAATGTTAATATTGAATACAAAAAATTGCGTTATGAGGAGTATGAGCAGGCGCTGCTCACGGGATGGGCTGATGATCAAGGGCCGGATATTTTTACTATCCACAATACTTGGGTTGGCAAGTATAAGGATCGTATAGCGCCAATGCCGGAGAGTATAAAATTGCCTTATGTTGCCGAGCTGGATAACCGGACCAACAAGACTATTAGGGCTGATTATAAGCAGGTGCAGCTGATGACCTTAATGGAGATAAAAAATAAATTCGCGGACGCGGTGTACCAGGATGTGGTGCGCGATGACAAGGTCTTAGGCTTGCCATTGTCGGTTGACAGTCTGGCTTTATTTTATAATAGAACCCTATTAGATAACGGTCAGATCACCAAAGTGCCGGCAACTTGGGTGGAGTTGAAAGAGGCAGTAAAAAGACTAACCATCAAAGACGAGACTGGCAGCATAGTACAATCTGGCATAGCGCTTGGGATTGGGGATAATATCAATCGAGCGGCTGATATTTTAGCGCTTTTAATGATGCAAAACGGCACGCAGATGGCCGAGAGTGCTGGCGGACAGGCAACCTTTAACTCGGTCAGCCCGTATATTGCCGATAAAAGTTTCAAGCCAGGGGTTGATGCTTTGCGGTTTTATACTGATTTCGCGTCGCCAACCAAAGATGTCTACAGTTGGAACAGTTCCATGCCTGAAGCGGTGGAAGCTTTTATCGCCGGCAAGGTGGCGATGATTTTGGGCTATGCGTACCAGTTGCCGTTGATCAGAACGCAAGGAGCCAGATTGAACATCGGCGTGGCCGAGGTGCCGCACATCAACGCCAACGGCAGCGATGCTTTGGGCAGTAAGATCAATCTGGCAAGTTATTGGGTGGAAACAGTGGCCAAGAAAACAAAGTATCAAAATTATGGTTGGGATTTTTTGGCTTTTGCAACGAGTGAAGAGGCGGCACTCAAATATTTAACCAAAACAAAAAAACCAACGGCGTTGAGAGCTTTGGTTGACAAGCAGATAAACGACTATGCGTTAGCGCCGTTTGTTAATCAGATTTTGACGGCCAAATCGTGGTATCGCGGGAGAGATTCACAGGCCATGGAGAGTATTTTTAAGGAAATGATCAACAATGTGGTCGCCGGGAGAAGCGAGGCCGAGCCGGCGGCGGATTTTGCCGCCAGTAAGCTAAACCAGACTTTTTAAGTTGAATATTTATTGGTTTTGATTTATAATAAAATTAAACAAATATTGGGGATGTTATCAGCTTACAAAGGTCGAATAATATCCATTTTAAGATTGAAAAACACAAAAAACATGAAAATAAATAAGATTGTAAAAACAGCCTTGGTGTCTTGCGTTATTTTTGGTTTGGCAACGCCGGCATTGGCGGTGGATATTGGCCTAAATTATGCGGCTCAAGTTGGTCTGGCGAGCGGTGAGTTAAGGAGTTCGGCCGTTGGGGTTATTCAATCCCTTTTAGGGGTGCTTGGTATTTTAGCCTTAATTATTGTTTTGATCGGCGGTTTCCGTTGGATGACAGCTGGAGGCAACGAAGAAAAGGTAGCCGACGCCCGCAAAACCCTGCAAGCAGCGGTTATTGGCTTACTGATCATTCTCGCGTCGTACGGCATTGCGCTGTACGTGTTTACCATTATTGAAGGCGCCACCGGCCAAGGTGCCGTCGTCTAAATTTTATGAACCGTTTTTCACACACCATCACTGCCATTGCCGCATCCACTCTCGGCAGCCTCTTCCTGGGCCAATCTGTTTTTGCGCAAACCTCTAGCAGTTACATAGACTCATCACTACAAACCACATCAGGCCTACCCGACGTCTCACCGGTCGACGTAGCCCTGAACGTCATAAGCACCTTCCTCAGCGTCCTGGGTATTATTACGTTGGTTTTAATCATCTACGCTGGCTTCATGATTCTGATTAGTGGCGGCAGCGAAGAAAAGGTAAAGAAGGGCCGCGAGACCCTGATGTGGGCCATCATTGGCGCTGTTGTGATTCTATCGTCACTGGGCATCACGCTCTTCATCGAAAACCTGATCGGATAATCGCTCACACAATAACAAAACACCACCCCTGTCGGGTGGTGTTTTTCGGTAATGACTTGTGACTTACACTATCGATTCTCCCAAAATAGCTTGGAACAGAGCCCGAGTAATGCCGTAGCTGGCAAAAATAACAACCAAACCAAGCGCAGCCCA
>LCCW01000052.1:0-3613 GCA_000998185.1 Candidatus Kuenenbacteria bacterium GW2011_GWA2_42_15
CCATTTTAAAGCCTCCTTTAACGGTTTTTGTTTAATCAAAAGTGTTAAAACATCTAAAGAATTCCGTATTTTATTTTGGTTATCCCTCTTTTATTTAATTGTTCATGAACTATTCATATAATTCTAGGATAAATTAATGGATTTTGTCAATATTTTAGGAATAAAATACGAATATACCGCATAAGCAATGTTAAAAAAGCTAGAATTGATTAATAGTTTCTGACACTATAGGCACATAGATATATCCATCATGAGCCTTAATATTAGTTCGAATGTCATTCACTATGTCGTGCCAAATGTTTGTGATTTTATTTTACCAACGGGTCTCCAACCCCGCCCTGCTTGCAGAGCGGGGCGATTCCCTCCACCCGTGCCACAAAAATCTCTTCATTTTTTGAAGAGGTTTTTGTTTTGTGTTATAATTAACTGGCAAAAAGCATGCCAGAGATAATTTTTAAAAAAATAAAATCAGGACTATGTTTTTAACCAAGCATACAAAAGTGATCAAAATCGCAATGGTGTTTAGTCTCGTGGCTCTTTTTTGTTTTGAGCCGGTTTTGAAAACTTTGGCTGAAGAAAATCCGGTTGGCGGGGATAAAACAGTGGAACAGTTGTCGGGGGAGATCAAGGAAAAGCAAAACAACATTGACGCTTTGCGCGAAAAAATAAACGCTTATGAAAAAAGTTTGAGCGAGGAGCGCTCCAAATCTTCCAGCCTGCGCAGCCAGATTTACATTTTGGAAACCCAAATACAGAAAAAAGAAGCGGAAATACAGTTGAACGAAGACGAAATTGCCGAGACGCTACTGCAAATAGAAAAAACGCAAGACGAGATTAAAACAACCGGTAATAATATTGACGACAAGCAAACAAAAATATCCCGTTTTCTAAGAGAACTTTATCAGCTGGACCAAAAGACCGATCTGGAGGTTGTGATTATGAACAAATCCATTTCAGATTTTTTCAATCAAATGCGGTCAACGGAAAAGATACAGGGAGAAATAAACGATATTTTAATAAATTTAAAAGAGGCAAAGGTAAAATTGGAACAAAACAAAACAGATTTGGATAGTAAAAACCTCGCACTCAACGAACTTAAAGCCAAGCTGGAAGACAGAAAAGCCAACTTGGAAGACCAAACTGACGCCAAGCAATATATTTTACAACAAACAAGAAGTTCCGAGGCTAGATACCAGAGTTTGATAGTTGAGTTAAAAGAAGAGCAGGATAAAATAAATTCCGATATCGTAGCTTTGGAAAAAACGATGAGGAAAAAACTGTCCGTTGGCAGCACGAAATTGGAAGAGTTGGGTGATGTTATTTTGAGTTGGCCGGTGCCAAGCCGAGTGGTCACGGCGACTTTCCATGATCCAGATTATCCTTTCAGGCATATTTTTGAACATCCGGCTATTGATATAAAAGCCGGGCAGGGAACGCCGGTTCGGGCGGCGGCGTCAGGTTATGTGGCCCGCGTGCAGAATGGGGGCAAAAAAGGCTATTCCTATATTATGATCGTCCATAATAACGGATTTGCCACGGTCTATGGCCATGTGAGTGCGATTTATGTGGAAACGGACCAATTCGTCTCTCAAGGCGAGGTCATAGCGGCTTCTGGGGGAATGCCGGGCACATTAGGCGCGGGCAGGCTGACCACCGGACCGCATCTGCATTTTGAATTGCGTTCAAACGGCATTCCGATCAACCCGCTGGATTATTTGCCATAGAAAGAAGCGAGGCAAGCGAGTTAAGTAAATTAAGCAGGTTGCCCAATACATTATATAATTTTTGAATTCTGTTAATTGCGCTTGGTATTTTTAATATGAAAGAATTTGAAAAACAGATGGCCATGATATTCTCCCGCGTGGGAGATATTTTTAATCTTGGAGGATATACTTTTCGTACCATGCGACGGGTAGTGGATGACCAGGGCAGGGGAGTCGTTAATCTCAAAAAATCATACCGCTTGGCGTATATAAATTTGAAAACCAAAATAATTACGATTGACATTTACACGCCGAGATTCAGAAAAGAAAAATCAATTAAATCAATTTTAAACATTTTGGCGCACGAAATCGCGCATACTCAAAAACCGTCGTTTCGGCAACGGTGGCGGGGGAGAGTAATTACAAGACAGCATTATCCGGAGTTTTACGAGCAAGTGGGGAAGAATATTGAGAAGATGAGAAGAGACGGAGTGTTGCAAAAATTTCTAAGTTTTAATTCCTAATTCACCTAATAAAATTTCAAAGCTAAAATTTTAATGCCAAACTTGCAGAAGAATTCCTATGGTTAAAAGATAAAATTGAACATTGGGCATTAGACATTTTATTGGAAATTAGAAATTAGGTGAATTAGAAATTTAATTAAAATTTTTATTACCCCAGCGAATGGAATTTCTTGTGAATATCTTTCAGCCGTTTGTTGGTGACATGGGTATAGACCTGTGTGGTGGTAATGGATGAGTGGCCGAGCATTTCCTGAATGGCGCGCAGATCAGCGCCCTGTGATAAAAGATCCGTAGCATAGGAATGACGGATAGTGTGCGGTGAGGTGAAAATAGGCAAACCGGTCAGTTTAACATAATGTTTGACCACCCTTTCAACAGAACGCGGAGTCAGCCGTTTTTCATCATCAATATCAGAGCTAGGGCGATAGTTGATAAATAGGGCGGGGGAGTTGTCTTTTCTGGTATCCAAGTACTTTTTGAGCCATAGCATGGCGCGATTTGATAGATAAACAGTTCTGGCTTTATTGCCCTTGCCAATTATTGACAATTCCATATCTTTGGCCTTTAAATTTAGCTGGCTTATATTAAGCGACACTAGTTCCGCTACTCTAAGCCCAGTAGAAAAAAGTATTTCCAAAATGGCACGGTCTCTTAAACCTTGTTTGAATTTGAGATCGGGACATTGCAGCAGCCTTTCAATCTGGTCAAGTTTGAGAAATTTGACAGTTTTTTTATTGTCGGAAAATTTTTTGGATAATTTAATCTTCATGGCCGGAAGACAATTTATGTCCTTATCAGCAAAATAGAAAAGCAAAGCCCTTAAAGCGATAAGGTAATAGTGCTGGGTATTAGAAGAGAGCGGGTTTCTGTTTTTACCGTATTTGGCGCGAGAAAGATAGAGCCGGTAATTCCAAAGGTCTTCGGAAGTTAATTCGTGCGGTTTGATGTTGGATTTATTTTCTTTTTTTAAATAATTAAAAAATTTATTTAAAAATAAAGTATAATTTTCTTGAGTTTTATTGGACAAGCCTTTGACGATAGCGCAATATTCAAGAAAATCAGTTAAATGGTCTTTTACGGCTTTATTTGAATTTTCCATAATTATTATGTCGTTTAAGGATTATTATGCGACATTGTGTTTATAATGATATTTGGGCTTGTGGCCCGGCTTGCTCTTATTCCCTTTTGACTACAGTATAACATAATTGCATTGCCGCCGCAAATACAATTCCAGAATTTTAGATTTTTAATCTCACCGTCGATTCTTAACGAATTAATTTTAAAAATTGTTTTCAATATAGCAGAGAAAACACCTTATTTATCCTATTTCTCCGCATCTTCCACCAGCTTGATATCAGCGCCAATGGCGGAGAGGCGCTCTTCCAG
>LCCW01000052.1:3707-8826 GCA_000998185.1 Candidatus Kuenenbacteria bacterium GW2011_GWA2_42_15
ATGGCTCTGTTTTCATAGGTCCAATCGTGGATTAAACTCTCCCCTTTCGCCTGCGTGCAAATAGGCACAAAAAAAGGCAGGTTGTCCTGATTGATGCCGGGAAATGGCAAAGCGTGAATTTTTTCCTCCAAGGCTTTTAATTTTGAGGGTTTGGTAACAATATCAACCAAATTAGTGAGGCCATTTCTGCCTTTGTATTTTTTAATAATTTCAAACTGATAACCCATCTTTTCTAATTTTAAAAGTTCCAGTTCCAGAAAGTCTATTGGGCAACATTTGATAGTCAGGACGGAATTGGTAGTGGCGGCGATAGCAAGAAAAAACATTGCCTCAATCGGGTCTTCGCTGATTTCATATTCAATATTTTTATCAATATTTTCAAGACCCGAAACCTTGAGAGTGCTGGTGGCAACGCCGTCTATTTTAACACCCAGCTTCTGTAAAAAATAGCACAAGTCGCGCACCATATAGTTGGAGGTGCAAAATTTGATGGCGCTCTCCCCTTTTATCTGCGCCGCGGCCAACAAAACATTTTCCGTGACCGTGTCGCCTGATTCATAGAGAATAATTTCAGCCGGTTTTAATTTTTTTATCGTTACTGCGTATTTATCTTTTTCAGTTTTAATAGCCAAGCCCAATTTTTCCAAGGCAAAGAGGTGCGGCTTGATAGTCCGGCTGCCCATGCGGCAACCGCCGGCTTGCGGAACGGCGTAGGAATCAAGGCGGCCGGCCAGAGCGCCCAAAGCCAAGATAATGCTTCTGGTTTTTTCAGCGGCACGGACATTAATATTTTTCAGATTGATCTTCGCGACCGGACCAACAATCAAATCATGGCCTTCCTTTTTAACGGGCGCGCCAATGCTTATTAAAACTTCCGCGAGCCGATTGATTTCTTCAATGGCCGGAATATTTTTCAGTCTAGTCACTCCCCTGTTGATGAGCGCGGCGCACAGCAAAGCCACCGCTGAATTTTTGGCAGTATTGACGGTTATTTCACCGCTTATTTTTTTCCCTCCGTTGATAACAAATTTTGCCATAATAAAAAATTGAAATTAATAAAATTATGTGTTATTTTGATTATGTGTTATTTTGATAATGAGTTGTTTGCCAATGCAAATAATTTTACAACCATCTCGTAGTAAGATTAGCAAAAACCGGACAATTGGGCAACTAAAGTCCGTTTTATTTAATTATTTATGACTCTGACTCACCGCCGCGTAATTTACGCGTTTTTCATGGTAATTTTTGTAATCTTGGCGCCGGTTATCACTCTTCGGGTATCAGGATACCACTATAATTGGAAAAAAAACAATTGGCAAAAAACTGGCATGATCTTTCTGGAAACCAAGCCGGAGGAGGTATCAATATATTTAAACAATCAGCTCATTGGCGATAAAACGCCCATAAGAATCAAGGATCTTTCGGCCAATAAATACACGCTGCGCTTGGAAAAGCCGAGTTTCAGCAATTGGGAAAAAGAAATTCAAGTGGTTGAGGGACAAACAACGACTATCCAATATGTCAGACTTTTCAAAGAAAAATCAGTGCCAAAATTGCTGTCGGCTGGAGAAATAACCAAAGCGGCTTTTAATAAAACCAAAGACCGAGCGGCCCTTTTAAAAAAAATCAACGCTGACGAGTCGCTGTTGATCTTAGTTGATCTAAATAACGGGACGGAGTTGGCGAAAAAATCTTTCCGCAAAATAAATGTGGCAAAAATGGAGTTCGTAGATAATGGCGCCAGGCTGGCTATTTACGCAACGGACAATTTAAAACTAATCAGTTTGAATAATACTGATTTGGAACTTGATTTGCGAAAGGAGCTGGCGAAAGATGATGATGAAATAAATAATCTCAAACTGGCGGCTGACAGCAGTGAAAATGTTTATTATTTTAAAAACAACCGGTTGACGGAATTCAGCTGGTTGTACAAAAGAGAAATGTCGCTATTACCGTATCTGCCGATGGACTATCTTGTCTTTGGGAATAAATTGTATTTTTTGGATGACCAGGCCCTTAATAGTATTATTTTAAAAATGGTTGACCTCGGTCAGAAAAAAGAGCCGGAAATTATCACCTTTCTTACCGCGAACGATTACCAATTGAGTAATATAAACGACCAATTCCTAACGCTGGAAAACAAAACGAAAAAAGAATTAACGATTGTTGATTTGGAAAACAGGGACAGTGAGCTGATTAAAAATGTGGCGCATCATCAATGGAGCGAGAGCGGGACAGAGTTAATTTTTGATGATAATTATGAGTTGTGGATGTATCGGCCCTTAGAAAAAAAAGACGATTATTTACTTTTCACCAGGGTCAGCAACCCGATTACGGCCATTGAGTGGTATCCACCGAAAAGCCATGTCGTTTACGCTGAAAACGGGTTGATAAAAATTATGGAAAATTTTGAGAGCAACGGACTGGTTTTCCAGCTGGGCGAGTTCAATAATGTTTTAAAAATAGTAATCAATAAAAAAGGCGATAAAATTTTTTTCACGGGGCAGGTCAACCAAGTAAATGGGCTATATGAGATTGAGATCCAATAGCGAAACGACAGTTGGAAGATGTCATCTCATATACTTTAAATAATCAATTGTTTGTGGAGTTTTTCTTTGGCCATGATCTGCGCTTCAAAGTAGCTCTCAATCGTGCCGGCATCGCGCCACTTGCCCTTGATGATACCGACCTCCAGTTCATGATGTTTTAGATACCAGTTGTGCAAATCAACGATTTCCGTTTCCCCGCGGGTGCTGGGTTTGAGATTCTTGGCCACCTCAACAACGCGGCAATCATACAAATAAAAGCCGACCAGGGCGTAATCACTGATCCATTTTTTAGGTTTTTCAACAATGAGTTCGACTTTTTTCTTGGCATTAAATTTGACAACGCCTGATCTTCCCGGATCGGGGACGCGTTTGGCGAAAACCTTGGCGCCCTTGGTAAAAGCCTTGATGTCTTTGGTAAAATCATTTTCAAAAAGATTATCACCCAAAATCAAAGCGACATTTTCTTTGTCAATAAAATTTTGACCGATAACAAAGGCCTCGGGCAGACCGTTGGGCTTGTCTTGAATCTCATAGGTGAACTTGGCGCCGAAACGACTGCCGCTGCCAAGCAGATTTAAATAATCGCCGGCGCGTTCCGGAGCGACAATAATTAAAATTTCTCTAATGCTGGCCTTGAGCAAAGTATTGAGAGGATAATAAATCATCGGTTTGTTGTAGACCGGCAAGAGCTGTTTGGAAGTAACATTAGTGAGCGGTCGCAGACGAGTGCCAGAACCACCGGAGAGAATAATGCCGCGCATAGAGAAGAGTTAATTGAGTAAAAAAAGTTAATCAGTAAATCAGGTAGGGCAAACAGTTAAGATGAAAAGACCACCGCTGTATCCGTGATTATAATAATAGACCATAATTATGAGAATTCCAATAGTTCAAATTAAATCGGTCAATTTTGGCGTTTTGGGAGTATTGACTGGTTTGAGTCTTATTTTGAATATTTTGGCTCTAAGATTGCCTGTTTTGGGGCTAATTTTAAGTGTTTTCTGGTTGGCCTGGTTTGTGGCGGCAATTAAACAGTGGCTGAAGCTCAAATACAAAAATCTTGGGATAACGACGACTAGTCTGACTGTGCTGTCTTTTTTTATTATTTTTGGATCAATTCTTTTCTATGCGCTGAATTTGGGGACAACCCAAATTATTTTATTTATAATGACCATGACATTCTTGGGCCTGATTGGCAGTGGGAAAACGGCTGATGACCAGAAAATCAATTTTACATATTTTGCTTCGATCAAACAAAAAATATATCTAATTTTCTATCTCCTTTTTTATTTTACTGCGTGGTTTGTGCTATTCATTTACAGAACAGCGGCGCCGATTCGCGCGCCTTGGGAAACTCTGCCGAAAATATTTTTTGTTATTTATTTTATCTTAACCTTGATCTTATTGATTTTTAACGCAGGCGAAGAAAGCGAACGGACTGAAAAAAAATTTCCAATCATAAATCTTGGTTTGATTGTTAGTTATTTTTTACTGACTTTGATGATCGCCATCGTCGTTTATAAGATCGGTTACGGTTTTGATCCTTTCGTACACCGAGCGGCGGAGAAGAGCCTTTTTGAGCTCGGTTATCTTTGGCCAAAGCCGTTTTATTATATCGGCCAATATTCGCTTGTGGTCTTATTGTCAAAAATTTCAGGCGCTCCGCTAGCGATAATTGACAAACTCCTGGTGCCGCTTCTGGCGGCATTGTTGATTCCCCTCGTGGCATATGCAGAATTCAAAAAATTTTTTGGCAATAAAAAAACGCTGCTGGTCGCCGCCTGTTTGATTTTATTGTTCGCCACTCCCCTGTTCTTTTACACCGTGCCGCAAAGCTTGGCCAACCTGCTTTTGCTGATTTTGGTTTTTTTAAATTTTTCTTGCTTAATTAAAAAAGAAAAAATACCAAGTTGGCAATGGCTGACGCTGGCGGCTATTTTTTTTATCCATCCGCTAAGCGCCGTCCCGGGGTTAATCTGGTTTATTTTTTGGTATGGAAATAGTTTAAGCGCTAGGCTGAAAAAAATTATTAAACCGCTTATTTTATTGTTCGCGGCAGTCGCTCTGCCTATATTTTTTAGTCTCTTGGCCAAAATATCCGCCGACTTCAGTCTTTCTTTTAATGTTAAAAACCTAATAAACTTTTTGGAATCGCTTAAAGAAAATATTTTAAATTATCTGCCTTTTTATTCACCCTATCATTTGGTTTATCTGTTTCATCACAATTCATTGTTGCTGGAAATTTTATTTTTCGGCGCGGGACTTTTCTATTTGATAAAAAAAGGAGAGGAAAAATTGGCTGGCAACTATCTGCTTTTAATCACAGCTTTGGTTATTGATTTATTGTTGGTCGGCTGCATAAATTTCGGCGCGGTGATTGATTACGAACAGCTGGAATTTGCCAAACGATTTTTGCAGATCATCACTATTTTGGCTTTGCCGATTATTTTGAGCGGAATTTATTTTGTTCTAAAAAAAATACTATGCTTGCGTTATGGCCAGGCGATAATAATTCTTTTTGGTAGTTTGGTTTTGACTTTTTCTTTATACTTATCTTATCCGCGCGATGACGC
>LCCW01000053.1 GCA_000998185.1 Candidatus Kuenenbacteria bacterium GW2011_GWA2_42_15
TTTTTTATGGCGCGTCTGATTGACCTTTCACTTAGGCCGAATAATAGCGCGGCCGTAGAAGGTGAGAGTTTTATTTCATTTGACATATATTTAATTTAATGTTATAAATATAGGCTAGCTTGATGAAACAATAAAAATCAATGATGATAATTAAAGCATAATACAGTTTTGGTTAAATGTCTAGGTTAATCTAGACATTTTATAATTACTGTGTTTAATTAGGGTTTTTGTCTAGAAAAACGCAGACAAAAGAGTCCGAATTCAGTGCGTAAAATTGGAATTAAGCAGCAGTTTTTGGTTGATCTTAGACTAAAAAAGTGCTAGTGTAACAATATTAACTTATTAACCGTCTAATTAAATGAAGGGATCTAAAATCCATAAATGGCAAGAGAAAAGACTTTTGGGAAAAATACAAAACGGGGATGAAGAAAGTTTTGGAAAAATTTACGATTGGTATGTAAATAGGATATTCAAATATGTCAGCTTAAAGATTGGTTCAATTGAAAAGGCAGAGGAAATAGTACAAGATGTTTTTTTGAAATTTTGGCGGTTTGCCCGCGATAAGGAAAACAAGGTAAAAAACATTTCCGCTTTTTTGTATAAAATCGCTAAGTCAATGGTGGCTGATCATTACCGAACGACCGCGGGCGAGGGAAAAATCATTTCTCTGGAAGAGACGATTATCGTGGAAGATGAGACCATCGGCGAGGAAGAATTAGCGGATAACATTGACCTAAATCTGGATATAGAAAAAATAAAAATGGCCTTAGAAAAATTGCCGCGGAGTTATCAGGATGTGATCATCATGAAATTTATGGAGGAACTAACCAATAAAGAAATCGCGGAAATTCTGGAAAAGGAAGAAGGCCACATCAGGGTCTTGGCGCATAGAGCATTAAAACAATTAAGGTCACTTTTAAAAAGCAATGACTAAACTAACGGAACAATTAAAAAACATAAAAGTTGAGCCTAGTTTGGAATGGCAAACAAGAACCAGAAATTTTTTGTTGTCAGAAATTAGAAAGACAGCCCGCCAATTACCAAATCAAATTATTTCTGAACAGAGAGGGCGGGTCAGCCTAGGGTTGAAAATCAGTAATCAGAAAATTCAAGCGGCTTGGCAGACGGAACAGTCTGGTTGGGTTGTGAATTTTATAAATTCTTTCAGAGTGATGAGATTGGCTTGGCGGCCGGCGAGCATCGTGGCGCTCGCGGCAATTTTTGTTTTGGGCGGCAGCGGGATTCTCACGGTGGCGGCCAGACAAGCAGTACCGGGAGAAAAATTGTTCGCGGTGAAAAGAGCCTGGGAAAAAATAAACGATTACATGGTGACGGATGCGGCTCACAAGACAGAATTGGCCAGCGCGGTTTTGGAAACAAGGGTCAATGATTTGCAAAAAGTTTTGGAGCAAGAGAGCCGGCTGGTGGCGGTGGAGCAAAATACGGGCGAAGACAAAACCGTGATCGCTGCGGTGGGCGAAGTAAAAAAACAAATTAAAGAAGTAAACGACAAGTTTGAAGCGATGAAAGATAAAGATAAAGAAAACGGGCAGAAAATGGCGGCCACGGCCTTGGCTTTGAATGAAAAAATAAGAACCTATAAAGAAGATCTGAAAGCGGCCAAGGACCAAGTGGCTGACAGTGAGACGAATAAGGAATTGGACGAAGCTCTAAATAAGGTAGAAGATATAAACTCTGAAGTTTTATCGGTTTTAGTGGACAAGCACAGCAAGGGGGAATTGGCAGTGGCAGAGGATGATTTGGCTATGCGGGTGCAGGAGCATTTAAAGCAAGCAGAGGTCAAAATAGATGAAGCCGCTGGTGCGCTTCAAGAGGTGACGAAGGATGAGAACGAGGCTTTGGCTGTCAAGGTGGATGAAGCAAAGGAAGTGATAAAAAAAGCGAATGAAGCTCTGGATAAAAACGAGTATTCTCTGGTTTTAACTTTAACGAAAGATTCCAATAAGATCCTGGAGATGATCTTCGGTTCTATTTATGAATTGAAGCGGGACGATGGGGCAGTTAAAGGAGCGGCAACAGAAGCGGCGGCTGGAGAAGACGCTGTAATTCCGGCGGTGGTGGAAACAAAGACCAGCACAACGACAGATTCCGGCGATAAACTTTTGCCAGACGCGGAAAAGACGGGAACGGAAGAGGTAGAGAAAAAAGAAGAGGCGAAAGAGATAAAAGAATTTCAGGTAAATATTTTACAGTAAGATTATGGAATACACCGGAGAGCGGGTTTTGGCGGGTGGTGACGACAATGAGCCAAGGGAAATAGTGGCAGAACATCTGGCCCGTTACCGGTTTGTCATTCCATTCATTAAAGATAAAAAAGTTTTGGACATTGCCTGCGGCACTGGTTACGGTAGCGAGCTGATGGCTGCTGGCGGAGCCAAAATCGTGGTCGGCGGCGACATTGACGGAGAGACGATAAAGTTGGCAAGAGCGAATTATCAGAAAGAAAATTTGAGTTTTGAGAAAGTGAACGCAATGGCAATGCCATTTGGCGACGGTAGTTTTGAAGCAGTAGTCAGCTTTGAGACTATAGAGCATTTGGACAAAGCGGAAAAATTCGTTAACGAGGCGGCCAGAGTTTTGGCGCCGGGTGGCAGATTGATTTTGTCCACGCCGAACAGAAAAGCAACAAAGCAGCTGGCGGTGAAAAATCTTTTTCACCTTAAAGAATTTGATCAAGCGGAATTGCTGGCTTTGCTTGGCGCGCAATTTAAAGAGATAAAAATATACGGCCAGCGGCCAATCCGTTCATTGACTTTAAAACAAAAATTGATAAAAAAATCGTACCTTTTATACGCGAAAATAAAATACTTGGAATTTTTAAAAAGATGGTTTTCCAAAAATTTGCGCCAAAGTATAGGCAAGGAGATTGACGGGCTTGGCGAGGATTCTGAAGTTGAAGAGATGATGCCGGGCAAGGAATATTTGTATTTGGTGGCAATGGCGAGGAAGAAATAGTCTTGGTTCAATCGAAGCCCGCAGATTCGGCGGGCAGGGACGATTGAACCAGCATCATTGCCATTTTTTTAAAAATCCCATTCGGGGTTTTGCTTTTCTGGTAAAAAGGCCGGGAGAGCCATTATTCAGATTCCTATTTCTATTTAAAGGTCGAACTCGCATCGCAAGATACGGGGCAAGATAGGAATAAATTAATTTTAAAACTATCAACCGAGGTCTGCCAAACCGCAAGGCGAAACGGGCCAAGGCAAAATTAGTTTTAAATAAATATATATATTTATTATGTTTAAAAAAGGTTTTGTAGGACTCATGGTCTTCGCCATGATCCTAACAATGGCCGTAACCGCTTTCACTGGTACAGCCAAAGCAGTTGCCGACGGCTCCGTAGTCAAGGTAGCCGGCAGCGCGACTGTTTTCTATATCAACGGCGGCAAGGCTTATGTTTTCCCAAACGAGAAAACATACAAAACTTGGTATCCGGATTTTTCCAATGTAGTCACTATTTCTTCCACTGAACTTGGTACTTATACCATCAGCGGCAATGTGACTTATCGCCCGGGCACCAAGATGGTAAAAATCACCGATGTGGCCACGGTTTATGCCGTGGAACCAGGCGGTGTATTGCGCTCAATCGTGAGCGAAGCCAACGCCAAGGCTTTGTATGGCGACAATTGGAACAAAAAGATTGAAGATGTGCCAACCGGTTTTTTTGTGAACTACACTGTCGGATCCGCTCTAACCGAGGGCAAATATCCGACTGGTACTGTTATCACGCAGACCGGCTCTTCAACCGTTTATTATATTGACGGCACAACCAAGAGACCGGTAGCCACTGGCACTGCTTTTGAAGTTAATGCTTTCAACTGGTCAAATGTTTTGACCGCGAGCAGTCTTGCCGGCTATACCGACGGCACTTCCATCACAGCCAAAGAAGAGGCTTTGACAAATGTGGCCGGTTCAGCTTCTTCCGGTCCAGCCGCTGGCGGCACCGTGACTGTAGCTTTGGCCTCAAGCACACCGGCTGCTACGACTATTATCAGTGATACTATTCAAACCGGACAGGCTTTGGTGCCGATGGTGATAGTGAATTTCACTGCCCCGTCTGATGGCGCCGTGACTGTTACCAGTTTGAAGTTCAAGAGAACTGGTATTTCTGCTGACGCTGATGTGTTGGATTTGTATTTGTATGATGGCTTGAATCGTCTTTATCAAGGCGGTTCATTGTCCTCAAACTACGCCACCTTCAATGCCCCAAGCGGCATCTTCACCGTGGCGGCCGGTACGACCAAATCAATCGCTTTGAAGGTTGATTTGAATCAAAATACCAGCGCCGGCAAGACTATGGGCTTTGAATTGACAGAAGTTAAAACAAGCAATAGCGCGGCTGTCAATGGCACCCTGCCGGTCGGCGGTAATTTGATGACCACCGCTTCAGTGACCGATATGGGCTATGCGAACACCACTCATGGCAATGTGCCGACCAGCGCCCAGACAGTCAATCCAGGCGAAAAGGAATTTGAGGCCTATAAATTGGGTATTCAGGCTAATGATCAAGATTTGCAGCTAGAATATCTGAAGTTGACCTTGCTGGGCAGCGTAAATGTTGATGATATTCAAAACATTAAATTGACGGTCAGCGGCACAACTTTGGCCTCCGGTACTATTGATGCTAATCGCGAATTGATCTTTGATTTGACCGCTAGTCCTTATGTGATTGCCAAGGGCCAAAACAAGATTTTGTCAGTGCGCGGCGATGTGGTCAAGGGCTCAACCAGAAATTTTCGTTTCAGCGTGGAATATTCTTCCGACTTGGTCATCAAGGATAAGAACTATGGAGTTTACATTATTCCGATTGATGTCGGAACTGCTGACTCCACTTGGGCTGCTTTGAAATCCAGCTCTTCAACCTATGTCTACACAATCAATGAGGGCAGTCTGGCAATCTCTTTGGATACCAGCTCCCCGACCGAAAATGTAGCCTCGGGCGCGACCAATGTAAAATTGGGCACCTGGAAATTTGAAGCGACTGGCGAAGATGTAAAAGTCAAGACCTTGGAAGTAATATCTGACAACTCAGCAGATAGCGGCGGGGTGGGCGGGAGATGTGGATGTGTATGCTGATGTGAAGACAGCTGCTGGTGCTGATATTACCAGCGGAACAGTCAAGGTGAGTTTGGATGCGGCTTCGGCTAATGCCCAAGGTCAAGCATCCCTCACTTCCATTGATGCTCCGTCATCTACTAATAATGGTACGGCGTTGACTGTCAGCGCTTCAGCTCTGACACTCGTGAAATATAGCGCTTATGGCAACCAGACGATGGTAATACCGTCGGTTGGCGCCAAGGTCGCTTCATTTGTAATTCAGGCCGGCGCTTATGAGGGCGTGACGATTGATACCATCAATGTTGATTACGCGACCTCGGGCGTCATGCAGAATATGAAGCTGATGATGGGTTCAACCCAGCTTGGCGACACCAAGGTAACTTTGACTTCCACAGACGCGACTGACAATGTCTTTAGCGTGAATTTGCCGCTCGCGGCCAATGAGTCAAAAGTGATTGATGTTTATGCTGATGTCAAATCCGGCATTGTCGCTCATACGATTGATACCAATGTCGGCGCCATTGGCAGCTCGGCGGTAACTGGCACGACTGTTTACCACAATAGCACTGATGGCGTCGCTGATGTTGATATGCAGACAATCACTTTGTCTGCTGGCAGAATTTATGCCACAGCTGACGGCTCTAAACCGGATGCTGATATAATAGTTGCCGGCACAACCGTAGCCGTGAACGCCGTTAAGTTCACCGCGGTGAACCAAGGCTATACTGTGACCAAGATGAGAATTGAGTCGGCTGGCTCAGCCACGACCTCTGACTCTATTGGCGAAGTAATTCTTAGCTACAAGGACAAAGCGGGCAATACCGTGACCAAGACAGGCTATTTGAATAGCAGCAGTCTGGTTGATTTTACCGGTTTGAACGCTTATGTGCCAAAAGACGGCACCGCGGTTGTTACCGTCAAGGTGACGATCCCGACTGTGCCATCCGGCGCTGATTCTGGCGATTTAATGCGCGTGGACTTTAACAAGGACGCTGGTTTCTCGGCTCTGGGTGAATTGTCTAACACAGCCATTACTCATTCAACGACTGAAGCAAATGGTAATTACTTGACTGAAGTTGAAGGTAATGTCTTGGTGGTTAGAAAGACCAGACCGACCATCACTTACTTGACCGACAATATGACAACGGTGCTTGGCAACGGTCAGAAGTATATTGCCAGCTTTAAGGTGACGGCTGATCCCGCGGGCGCCATTGCCTTCAGCGAATTGAACTTCAGCTACTCAACCACCACTGGCGTTGACATTACTAACAGCACTATTTATCTCTATCGCTCCACTGACACTTCAACCGCTTTGAACTCGGCTGCCAGTCTGACCAAGACCGGCACCAATAAGCTGGGAGTCGTCTTGACGAGCGAAGAAGAAATCGCTGCTAACAGTTCCAAGTCATACTTGTTACAAGGCACATTTACCGGCGTAGAAACAAGCGATTCATTCACTTTGAATCTAATCGCTTCCACCATTGCCGCGGATTACACCGGCACTGGCGTGGATGTGGGCACAACCACCACTTACACTTACTTGGCTGGTTGGGAGAATGGCGGTATTCTGTGGTCTGACGAATCGGTTACTGGAAGAACCTCCGCTTCTGCCGATTACGCTGATTGTGCCTATGTCAAGTCTTTGCCGACAAATTCATGGACTATGTCCAACTAATAATTTAGTTGTCTGACAAAACGTGAATTTCTAAGAAAAAGCATAACCCCTCCGATATTACATCGGAGGGGTTTGAGTTTACCCTCACCCCTGACCCTTATTTACCTCACCCCCAGCCACTCCTTGGTAAGGGAGAGGGGAGCGGGCGAACTGTGCTGGTTCAATCTTGCAGATTGAACCAAGGGCTTGGGGAATGGCAGACCGGCTTTGGTTTGCTGGCAACTAAGTCGCAGTAGAAGTTTTTCTGCTGCTAACCAAATATTCAGGTTCAAGCCAGAGGCTTGAACCAACAAATGAAGAGGTTTGCTAAAAGTTGTTTTTTTTGATATATTTACTGCAATAATATCAGCTAAATTTTTATTTCTATGTCAGAGGAAAACAAGACAGAGCAAAATCAAAATAAAACACAGCCGGCGGCGGACGAGCCCAAGAAAGAGGAAGTGGGGAAAAATCGTGGCAAGCGGGGGGTAGTAATCGTTGTTTTGGCGATAGTTTTAACCGTGAGCGGCATTATCGGCTATAATTATTGGCAGGGGAGACGGTTGGACAATGGGACAGGCAATGAGCAAAAATTAGCTTTGCCAATAACGCGCGCACAGGTAGAAAAAGATTTTGTCAATAATAAAGAAAAAAAGACGCAAGCGGAAACAGTGCCGCCGGCGAATTTTAAGGAAAGATATTTAGGTTTTATCAATTCGTCCTTGCAGGCTATTGAGAGCGGCCAGCCGTCCCAGCCGGAATTTAAGGATTTGCTGGAAGATTATTTTAATGTGGCGGTGAGCTACGGCATACTTGGAGAATACGCGAAAGCGGAAGAATACTATTTTAAACTTTTGGAAAAATGGCCGGGCGACTATAAAACAATGTTGAATTTGGGCGATCTTTATATCCTGATGGATCAGCCGTTATCGGCGGCCGTAAGTTTTTTTGAGACCATGGAACAATATCCGGATGATTATCGGGTTTATGGGAAATTGGCAGAATTGTATGTCAATTACGCGTTAGGAGAAAATAAATTGACAACGGCAGACGCGCTTTATCAGGCCGGGACAGAGAATGCCGTTTATAAAAGGGCCTTGTATAAAGAGTACGCTTTTTTCCTGGAAAATTACATGTATGATTATAAGCGCGCGCTCATGGCGGAAAGGGAATATCAGAAAATAACCGGCAGCGTGGAACAGCAAGAAATTGATCGGCTGGAAAAGATGATTGGGGAATAGTAGGA
>LCCW01000054.1 GCA_000998185.1 Candidatus Kuenenbacteria bacterium GW2011_GWA2_42_15
GTCTGGGCATATACTGCGGCCGGTATTAAAAAAATAAACAACGCAAAAAAGAAAACCAAAACCACCCTGCCCCTGCAACTTCCTATTTTTCTAAAAAAATCCAACATAAAAATTTTAATAGCAATGAGTATTATTAAACTGACCAACTAGGCTATTAGCCACTGAACCATCTACTTTATCTTTTGCCACATTAATCCCATAACCTCCTGCCGGATCTATTATACAAAAACCAATGCCAGCGCAATATGCCCCTATCAACAACCTGTCACCATCTGGATCTGGCATAAGCGCGGAATGATAATATATCCTGCCACAATACAAAGCATCTGCCCCAGGCGTCGGCAACAATTTTGTGCCAGATAACTTGATATAGACTGGCTTATTATCATATCCGGCATCTGCCGCTACTTTACCTAAGTCAAAAGAATCGGCGCAATAATCGCTTTGCCCGCCAAAACACACATCCCAAGTTTTGGTCGTTAAATGCACAAGAGATGTTAAATCCTTCCATAACCCCCACTCGTTTTTACACTTAACTCCCTTGCATGTCGCGCTCGGTGAAGCGTAAAGAGAATAGCTCTGTCCGCACATTGCGTTGTCTCCAGTTAAATTATTCGCCAGCTTCATGTCTTGCGTGCAATAGCCGCCGGAGACACCTTGTGGATTAATTTTATATTTCTCATCATTTATTATCTTGTTTAGATCAGCCAGCTTGGTCAAATCCGGATTAATTAAATTCAGAATCGTATAGCTGGCCAAAACCAAAGTCAGCCCGGCCAGCGCCGAAAGAATCGTCGTTTTGGCCCCAGCAATTTTAGTCGGGTTGCCGCCGGCGATCAGCCACTGAAATCCGCCAAACATTATCATAATGACCGCGAGAATTCCGGACGCGCCCACGAACAAATTATAAATCGCTTCCAAATATTCGGGAAAACCCTTGACACAATAACCAATGCCCGGTATACCTGGGATAGGCACTTGGAGTACGATTTCATCCTTGGCGCAAATGTCCGCCGCCAAAGCTATCATCGGCATTAAAATCATCGCCAAAAACATCAAAACAACCGCTGCTAACATTACCGGCGCGAAAGATTTTTTAACTTTTATCTTATTTTTTGACATCTTTTTAAAAATCAATAAGTAAAACAAGGCGCTTTAGTTTCCCCTCCTCTTTGAGGAGGGGCCAGGGGTGGTGGGACAGCTATTCTAATTGGTGCTTAATTTCTTCCAGAACTCCAGCTAAGTTGTCGCGAATATCATTATTCCAGATCCTTATTACTTTTAAACCTAGGTTATTTAAATATGCTGTTCTTTTTTTGTCATAGTCTGAATTATCCTCCAGATGCTGGCTGCCGTCCAATTCAAGAACTAATTTTTTGCCGGGACAATAGAAGTCCACGATATATTTACTAAAACCAACCTGTCTTCTGAACTTATGGCCCAATTGGCTGTTTTTTAAATAACACCACAGAATAACTTCTTCCTCGGTGGATTGATTTCTTAATTTTCTCCTTAATGGTTTATATTTTCTTAGGTTGTGAATTAGGCGCATAGTGAAAATATCCCACCACCCCCTACCCCCTCCTCGGGGAGGAGGGGAAAGAATACAATTTACTCTTTTCCCTCAATTTTTCCATTTCTTTATTCCTTAATTTCTGTTTTCTTGTTTTAATGCTTTAATGTTCTAGTGTTTTAGTGTTTTAGTGCTTTCTGTGTTTTATGTGTTTTCCGTGTTCCTGCTCTTAAAATACATATACGCCACCGACATTGTCCAACACGGCAAAAATCCTATCCCCGGTATTACTTCCAAAATCGTCGTGGCAATGTTGGCAATCAATTTTCTGCCTCGGCTGACGCTCCTGCCAAACAGGAAAAACAAACCTACGCCTAAAATTATATCAATAATCCAATCAAACCAAGAAAGCGTTTCTATTGTGCCCATATCCAATAAATCCTTAGCCACTGCTAAAATCAAACCCAGCATCCAGCCAGCCATACGGTGATCCTGCGTTTCCACCTTGGCCGCTCCTTTGCCCAATGTTTTTTCAAATTTGTCAAAGGTTTTTTTGTCAGCCAGCTTGCCTGCTTCCGCTCCGATAATGCCCGCGCTGGCGCCTAAATTTCCTCGCACCAAACTCTGGCTGGCCCGGTCTTTTAAAAAATTTTCCTGATATTCCTGCCGCCAATTCTCTTGCTGTTCTTGATCTTGCCCGGCTTGGTCGTCTTCGTTCATATTTTATACTTTATACTTAAACTAAATACATTCTCCGCCTGGACCGATACTCGCGCGATCATCATAACAGCACCCGCATGTGCCGCTTGTATTACAAACATAATACTCGTTAATGTCATCACCGCACGCGCCCCATTCTCCTATAGCATCATATTCGCCAAATCCCTCGTATCCGCCTTGCGCCCGCGGCAAGCCGCATCGCACTGCCAAATTACCGTCTTGGCTGTCGCAATCAGACCAAAGATTGTTTTCGCACCAAACAATATCATCGTTAGCGCCAGTATTCATCCTGTCCCAAACACTTAAAGAATCATATACAGTTCCATCTTGTGAGCATCCGTTCTCGCTGGCTGCCACACAAATAGCATTGTTCCTGTTTATCCAAGCCACCGGCAACCCCGCTGGGTTGTCCGCTTCGGTTAACAATTGCTGACCCGCGGGACATTCTGTCGGGGCGGGGGGACCGGGAGGGGCGGTGGGACCGATCACTAAATTCACCGTTACAATTTCAGTTTTAATATTAGCGGTATCTGTTATATCCTTCACTTTAATATACGCCTTATGCTCACCTGCCGCCAAACTGCCAATGTTATTTATGGTCAGCTTTACTTCCTGCGATTGGTCAGGCCCTAATACTCCTGTATAGCCATTGGCCGGACCAATCTTGTAATCAACTAAATTAACTGGATCTAGAAAACCACCGGGTTCCACACTGAATGACCAGCTTAAATTTCCGCCCGCTATGGTGGCATTGCTCACCGCAAAACTCTGCGGAAACGGCAAATAAAAATTCTTGGTCGAGTCGACAATATAGGTCAAAGTCGTTGGTTCAACCGACATCACGCCACCGGGCACTCCACCCTGATCTTTATAAACCACTATTTCTTTTTTAAACTGCGCCCACGGATATGTGGTGCTATCATTCTGGCAAGCTTCAGCCGTGTCAATCTGCCCATTACCGTTTGTATCTTTGTCATTATTGCATCTGCCCCAATTATCTTCCAATTGAATCTTTGGTTTGAATGTACACTTGGTCGCGTCGCAAGGATCGTTGGCCACCGCTGGCACAAGTGGCTCACGGTATTTATAATAATGCACTAAAATATGCGGATTGGAAATATCGCGGCCCAGAATGCGCAACCCCGCTTCCACTGATTCTTTGCCATCGTCCCAATCCACGGTATAGCGCACCAAGGGCACCTGATTGGGATCCACCCAGGAACTGAATTTCAACACGGCCGAGCCTTGCGTTGTGAGCACAAAATTATTTTTATCGCTGTTGTTGACTAAAATCTGCGGCACTTGGGGCAACACGCCTTTACCGGTTATGTCCCAAGCCTCGCTAATCTTTATGTATTTATATTTTTGATCCCCGGCCGTATCTTTCTCCCATTTCCAAATGCCATAAGATTTGGCAAAAAGTTTGCTCAAATTGCTGACCCCTGGGCTGACTGGCTCTCCAGTCGCGTTATTAAATCCGGTGCTGGACAAACTGGTGTTTAAATCTTCCCAGCTTACCCCTTCCGGCGCCTTAAAGCCCACGCACATCCCATATTCGCCGCTGTCCATTTCCATGCCGCAATCCTGCCGGCTCTGGCAATTGTTGCCCACATTTGGTCCGGAAACGCAAGATGCCGGCCCAAGCTCATTGTAATGCGTAGCATCGCCTCCGCACGCAGCCCCATTACTACAACAATTGTCAAATGCCACACAATTTCCAGCGGTACCAGTGCCATAGTCATCAGAATCCATTTCGCCTTGACACATAGCGCCAGAACCAAATTGCCCGCAGTCATCATCACTAAAACATATTCCTTCTCCCTCCGGAAATTCACAAACCTTACCGCTGTTGCATGTGCCAGTGTATTTACTGGATAAACACACCGCGGTTGATACCCCATACGGACTGCCGGCGCGCACCTGATACGGACTGGTCATATTAAGCGTGTCGGCCGGCTCCACGAATAAAGGCTCATTATTGTTTTCCCAATCAGGCGGGCTGTAAAGCGGCCGCGGCACCACTGCCCCGCCAAAAGGCGCGTAATCCTGGTCTTTGACATAACCCAGCCAGCCCGCGGTGGTGATTTTTTGGCTATTCACCCTTTGCGCCCAAGGCACGGTTTCACCGTCAATTGTCACGGTCTGGGCAATCTTCAAACACGGCTCCCGCAGATAAAAAATAACCTCTACTAATGCTTCTGGAGTATCGAAAGCATCATCACAATTCTTTAAGTTTAAATAAATTAGATTATGATCATTATCAAAATCCAACATCATGGCCACAAAATTACCCATCGTTTCAGGAGAGCAGCCATAGTTGGGTACTGCGCCAGAGCCAAAAGCTACCCAGTCGTATTTCGTCTCCGAATATTTATATTCCCACCTATTATTATCTAGCCATTTATAGCTTTCATAGTAATCAAGATCCTTGCCGCTGGTTCTACCCTGCAACAAACTTGCGCTTAAGCTCCAGCTGCCACCTTTTATGGCCACGCCGATTATGTCTTCTTTGGTTAAATAATTATCACTAAACATGGCCATCTTTTCATTCTGCTGGCCCATAATGTTTTCACCCGTAGTATTCTTCATTAAAGTTAAAAACTCTTTCAAAGAGACTTGGTATTGATCACCCTTGGCCGATTGATCAGGGCCAGAACATGCGCCCGTTGAATAATCAATAGTGCAATATCTGATGTCCTCTCTCGCGTAATTTCCCCTGGCTTCCAAACAATAATAAAGCGGTTTTCTGTCCGTGTAGCCGGCCACGCTGTCAGCGCTAAAAGTGTTTGCTTCG
>LCCW01000055.1:0-4557 GCA_000998185.1 Candidatus Kuenenbacteria bacterium GW2011_GWA2_42_15
AGGCTTTATGTCCATAGTAATATTGGTAAATGGCGTTTGGAACCCCACCCTGGTCGGGATATTCATATTGAACATAAACTCCTGCATGGCCTGTTTGACAGAGCTGTAATCAAGCTGATCATGACGAATAAAAGGAGCCAGATAGGTATCAAAGTTAGAAAAAGCTTGAGCGCCATTGGCCTCACCTTGCAAGGTGTAAAGAAAATTGACCACCATACCAAGCGCGCTTCTAAAATGTTTCGGCGGCTTGCTTTGCACTTTGCCCTCAACGCCCGTAAAGCCGTAAATCAGAAGATCCCGCAAATCCCAACCGCAACAATAGGCGGCTAAAAGCTGAAGATCGTGGAGATGAAGGTCGGCGGACATGTGGGCGTCGCGGACTTCTTTGGAATAAATGGAGTTCAACCAATAATGAGCGGATATAGTGGAAGCGACATGATTATTGAGCCCCTGAAGAGAATAAGCCATGTTGCTGTTTTCTTTGACGCGCCAATCCAGTTTTTCTAAATACTGGTCAACAAGATCGTCAGAATTGATAAACTTATCAAAATCCCTGATTTTGGCGTGTTGTTCGCGATAGAGGATGTATGATTTGGCTGCTTCGGCCAGATTTTCCTTGATTAAAACCTTTTCCACAATATCCTGGATCTGCTCCACGGTGGGGATGATTTTGCCGTCATACTCTTTATCAAGCGTTTTAGAAACATCTTTGGCCAGCCGTTCGGCCAGTTTTTCATCTTCTTGGCCAACGGAACGTAAAGCTTTGAAAATGGCGCTGACTACCTTCTTTTGGTCAAAGGCCATAATGCGACCGTCTCTTTTCTTAATCTGTTTGACTTGATTTTTATGCAGCATGGGATTAAAATCAACTGACAATTTTGTACTTAAGGCAACTTATTTATTTTTACGGGTATTTTTGGGCGACATGCGACGCAGTTCCTTTTGAAAACTGCTGACATCTTCAAATTGGCGATAAACGGAGGCAAAACGAATATAAGCGATTTTATCAAATTTTTCCAAATATTTCATAACCAACTCCCCAATGTCATGCGTGGTAATTTCATTGCGACTGGCCTTTTTTTGGATGTCTCTTTCTATTTTATTAATAAGGAGCTTAAATTCATCTTTGGTGTAAGAGCGTTTTTCCAGGGCATGCACAATGCCGCTCTCCAGCTTTTCACGATTGTAGACCTCGTGACGGCCATCGCGCTTAATAACGGTCAATTCCAAAATCTGCATTTCCTCGGTCGTGGAGAACCTAAAGTCGCATTTGGCGCAACGACGCCGGCGGCGAACAGAGAGCCCGTCCCCGGCAAGCCTGGAATCAACAACATTGGTGTCTTTGCAGTTGCAGACTGGGCAGAACATAAGAAAATCACTAAATTTATACTGAACCAAATCGAACGAATGTAAAAAATTTATGAATAAATCTGGCCTAAGAACCAATGAAGGCTACCGAGATTAGGGCTAAATAAAAAGACCTGCTCAAGCGTGTCTTTTAAAATGAAAAATGGCTAATACTCTGGAAAGCGGCTAGAAAAGCAAAGAAAATAAAAAACTACATATTGTATTCCTGCCCTTAATTATAGCACAATATATAGCTTTGTCAACCGGTTATTTTTTTAAAGGCTGTTCAAAAAAATACCGCTTTTTTCTGACTTTTATTATAAACTATTTTTGGCAATGAGGGAAGATGCAGTTATCCACTTTTGTAAAAATTCTTGCGAATTTTTTACCGCGCCAATTAAAACCTTATAAATTAGGCTGATTTCTTTTTAAATAGTCAAAAAGGCGAGCTTGTTATATAATGAAAATGAGGAAAATTACCAGCTAAAAATAAATTTATGGAAAATATCCAAGAAAAAAATTCACAAAACCGCGACAACAGCGAGGAAATCAAGCAGCTCTTGACCGAAAACCAGGAGTTATTAAAAGCCATCTATGAACAAAGCCAAAAAACCAGAAAATACATCATGGCCGGCCGAGTAATCAGTTTTATTTACCTGATTTTAATCATCACTCCCCTGATTTTCGCGGCTGTTTATTTACCGCCTTTAATGAAAAACTATTTGGCGCCGTACCAGGAGCTTTTAGGCCAAACACAAAATGCGGAGGGTTTGAATGTGAATGCGGTCAATGACCTTTTAAACCAATTCCAGCAGAGATAAACGAGGCCAAGATGTTATTTATATTGTTTTTATGCAAGAGTTGATTTCATTAATTAAAAATTTAATTGCTGTCATAGGCGATGCTTTGCCAATGGCTAAATTGGACATAAAAAAAGCTGAATTGGCAGACCGACAGGCTGAAATGTCCAGACCTAATTTTTGGGCTGATAATAAAAACGCCAGCCAAACAACCAAAACGGCGACGGACTTGGAAAAAGAGATCAGTGAGTGGGAGAATTTATTAAAAGAAGCTAAGGAAACACTGTTTTTGGCAGAAACGGCAGAGAAAGAAAACGATGTCTCACTCACTCAAGAGATTAAGAATAAAACCGGCGAGCTGAATAAAAAACTGGCGGAATTAAAATTTAAGACCACGATGGATGGAGAATATGATAAAAATAACGCCATTATGTCAATCCACGCCGGCGCCGGGGGCACAGACGCTCAAGACTGGGCCGAGATGCTTCTGCGCATGTATCTGCGCTATGGGGGAAAAAAGAGCTGGCAGGCTGCGATAATAGATAGATCCGACGGAGCTGAAGCGGGAATTAAGTCCGCCACCATAGAAATCAAGGGCAAATTCGCTTATGGTTATTTAAAAGCCGAGGCGGGCGTGCACCGACTGGTTAGAATCTCCCCTTTTGACGCGGAAAAAATGCGGCACACATCATTTACCTTGGTGGAAGTCTTGCCGGAGATGGACGAGGTGAGTAATTTTGAAGTCAAAGACGAAGAAATCAGGATTGATGTTTTCCGCTCATCAGGACATGGCGGGCAAAGCGTCAATACGACTGACTCGGCAGTCAGAATAAAACATCTGCCAACCGGGATCACCGTCTCGTGCCAGAATGAACGGTCGCAACTGCAAAACAAGGAAGCGGCGATGAAAATTTTAAGATCCCGCGTGCTTTTGTATCAGCAGGCAGAAAGAGAAGAAGAACGGCAGAAAATCAGAGGTGAATTTACCGAGGCGACCTGGGGCAATCAAGCGCGTTCATATGTGATTCATCCATATAAAATGGTCAAAGACCACCGGAGCGGATATGAAACGCAAGAAGTGGAGAGAGTGCTGGATGGAGAATTAGATGAATTGATTGAGAGTTATTTAAGGACGAAGATTGACGCAAATTCCTAATTTCTAATATCTAATTTCTGATAAAATTCAAAGTCACAAATCCAAAGACTATAATGAAAACGCCTAAGCGCCTTGTAGGGGTGGGGCTTGCCCCCGCCCAAAGAAAATAAGTGTAGGGGCGTATGGCCATACGCCCAATTAAAAAAATTTTTGAATAAAAAATGCCCTGCTCGTTTGACCGAACAGGGTGGGAAGATAAGAGTGGGGGTTAAACAATCTTGTGATAGGCGTCCCCCTTGGGCACGGCACGCCGCAATAGTTTAGCTGTTTCTTTCTCGGCCTTACCCAGCAGGCCGAGGTAAAAAAGTGCCGAAATAGCAGTGAACCCAAACCCCCACAAGAGTGGGAGTTTTGAGAAAGCACTAATGATGCCGAGTGTTAACCCGGCACCCAAAAAGATTGGAGCGAACCACTCCATCGCTCGCCACCCCATAGATCTAACTTTTATCTCCATAGTCAATATCTCCTTATGCTGAAAAAATTTTTACCCCTTGCCTGCTTGTTTTTTGTTTTTGGCGTCGGGGTAACGAATTTGATTGATTTTAATTTGAACCCCTTTTATTTGTTTTTAATCTTACTCAATAAAAACTATGCGGCGTTTTATAACAATCAAAAAATATCCCTAGTCGGCCAAATCGTGGCTGAACCGGACGAGCGGGAAAACGGGACGAAATTAACGATAGGAAAAATTGTAGGGACGCATTGCCATATGCCCAACGGCCAATGCGATTATGATCGGGCGTATAACAATACGCCCCTACGCGGAAAAATTCTTTTATCCGCGCCAAATTATCCGGCTTATCAATACGGTGATTGGCTAAAATTTGAATGTGCACTGCAAACGCCAGGCCAGATTGAGGATTTTAATTATGGGAAATTTTTGGCGGTCAAGGGTATTTATAGTGCCTGCTACTGGCCAAAAAAATTAGCACCGCTGGCCGGTAATTTATCAATGGGACAAAAAACTTACCGGGCAATTCTGGCGGCTAAAAAACATTACCGCGACATTATTAACCAGTCTTTAATTTATCCGCATTCAGAATTGCTGAACGGCCTAACGCTCGGCTTGCGCAAGGGCATACCGGAAAAAGTAATCCAAAACTTTCAAGATACGGGGCTGACACACATCATCGCTATTTCCGGCATGAACATCACAATTATTGCTGGACTAATAATGAATCTGTTTATCGCACTCGGACTAAAAAGAGGCCGGGCATTTTATATGGCGGTCTTGGGTTTAGTTTTATTTTTACT
>LCCW01000055.1:4596-12823 GCA_000998185.1 Candidatus Kuenenbacteria bacterium GW2011_GWA2_42_15
CTCGGGGACGCGGGATTTCAACTGTCGTTTCTGGCCGTACTCGGCATAATTTATTTTGACGAGCCGATTGAAAAATTTTTGGCAAAAATCAAAGTGCCGCAAGCGCTAGAAATTAGAGCATCGCTGAAAATGACGCTTGCGGCGCAGATTTTGGTCCTGCCAATTTTGGTTTACACTTTCGGCAATCTGTCTTTTGTGTCACCGCTAGCCAATATTTTAATCGTGCCACTTTTGCCTTATGCAACTATTTTGGGATTTATAATGATTTTGTGTGGCTTAATATTTCTACCGGCGGCGATACTCCTCGGTTACGCGGCGCGCATCATGCTTGGTTGGATTTTACTCGTGGCCGAGTTTGCGGCCAGACTCCCCGGCGCCGGAATTCAGGTAGAGAAATTTGATGCAATTTGGGTTATAATAATATATATGATGCTGGGATGGTGGATCTACTTAATACAAAAAAATCGTCATTTTAAATTCCAAGCACCAAATTCAAAATAAATCACAATAACCAAATACCAATAATTTAATCGGGGCTTTATAATTTGAAAGTATGTTGCTAAACAAAAAAACCATCGCCATTCTAATTTTAATTGCCGCGGCGTTTTTGATTACCAACCGCTGGCATTTTAATTTTTTTAAAGAACAGACGGTCCAAAGAGTGAACGACAAAAATACCAATCCGACGAGTAAGGAATTGCAAATATATTTTTTGGATGTCGGCCAGGGCGACGCGATTCTTATTAAAACGCCAATGGGCAAACAAATTCTTTTGGACGGCGGGGAGGGACAAACTGTTTTGGAGAAGCTCGGCCAATATCTGCCCTTGACCGACAAAACGATTGAACTTGTGATTTTGAGCCACCCGCACGGCGATCACCTGGGCGGACTAATTGATGTGCTAGAAAGATACCAAGTGGAAGAGGTTTGGCTGACCGGCGTAGTTCATACTTCCAGTGGTTATTTGGAATTTTTAAATTTGATCAACAGCAAAAAAATAACGGCCAAAAACATTTTTGCCTGCGGGGAAAACAAACCTACCGGCTGCAGTGATGAAATCGCGGTAGAAAACAACATGAAATTTAAGGTTTTGTGGCCGAGAGAAAATCTGACCGGACAGAGGGTCAAAGAAATAAACAACATTTCAATGGTATTAAAGTTGATTTATGGAAATAATTCCTGGCTTTTACCGGGAGACTTGGACAGCGCGGCCGAAGAAAAACTAATTAGAGACAGCCCTGAATATCTAATGGCCAATGTGTTAAAGGTGGCGCACCATGGCTCTTCAAGTGCCACGAGTGAGGAGTGGCTAAAGCTCGTCTCGCCGACTGACGCGATAATCTCGGTCGGCAAAGACAATGATTACGGCCATCCGTCTTTAAGAATTTTGAATCGACTGAAACGGGCGGGGATCAATATTTGGCGGACCGACGAACTTGGCGACACACTGACCGAAAGCGATGGGATAACGATTAACATAACCAGCCCTTGAAAGGTTGCGGGGAACATGATAGGGTTACTGTGAAATTTTTAATTTTGTAATTTTTAAATAAGTTCTAATGTTCTAATGTTTAAAAATTAGAAAATTTTGATTTATTTAAACATTAGAAATTAAAAATTAAAAATTGTTTATCTATGTCCGAACTTACCGACATTAAAAAAGGCCTTCTGATAAAATACAACGGCGACCCGTATGTGGTGATGGAAGCCAAATTTTTGCGTATGCAGCAAAGAAAACCGGTAATGCAAACTAAGCTTAAAAATATCAAGACCGGCAAAGTGGTGGAATACAGCTTCAAGCAAGGCGAGCGTGCCGAGCCGGCCGATATTACTCGCCGCAAAGCCAATTATCTGTATCAAGAAAAAAACCGTTTTTGTTTTATGGAGCAGGAGAATTATGAACAATATGAAATTGAAAAAGAATTAGTGGGCGAAGCGGCCAAATTTTTGAAAGAATCACAGGAATTAGATTTGATTTTCTACGAGGATAATATTATCGGCGTGCAGCTGCCACCGAAGGTAGTCTTGAAAGTTATTTCCGCGCCGCCCGGCATTAAGGGCGACACGGTGTCCGGTTCGGGCAAACCGGTAACTTTGGAAACCGGCGCGATAATCAACGCTCCCCTATTTATCAACGAAGGCGATTCGGTCCGAGTCAACACGGAAACAGGGGAATATGTAGAAAGGGCTTAAAAAATTTGGCTTCATAATCGAATTTTTACTTTATTTGAACGGGAAAATATTATTATTTTAGTCCCCCCTTCGTTCCCTTGACAATATTTAACAGACTCTGTATTATATAAATATGTGAACTTAAGTAGGTCTAGAGGCAATTTCCAAAAGAAACCGCTTAATAAAAATATATGTAAACAATCGTAGCACATTTAAAAAGTTTGTGAGCAAAACAGTGATATTTTGGGCGCAAGATATTACTGTTTTTCTTTAACAAAAATCCGCCAAGGACGGATATATATAGGAGCGTGAGGTTTTAAAAATTTTATTTGGCAATTTAATAGTTATAATGTCTATTAACCTTTGTTTTTTGAAGTTGAAACGGACTTAATTGTCCGGTTCAATCTTCCTTTAATGTATAGAGCTATTTAAACTCAATTTTACTAAGAGTTTTCACCCTACGGGTGATCCCCCGAAGGGGGAGATCCTAGCTTGCTTTAATCTTTTTTGATTAGGGTGAGAGAGGTTGATTACTCTTACGGGTGATCCCCCGAAGGGGGAGATCCTAGCTTGCTTTAATCTTTTTTGATTAGGGTGAGAGAGGTTGATTACTCTTATAATTTTTACTAAGAGTTTGATCCTAGCTCAGGATGAACGCTGGCGGCGTGTCTAAGGCATGCAAGTCGTACGATCGTGCCTCGCTTACGCTCAGCACTCTCTAAAATTTAAAATGCAAAAGTCAAAATGTAAAATTTTGGTATCCCGCTACACGGGATGAATTAATTTTTAATTTTACATTGTAATTTTGATTTTTGATTTTTACATTTTTATTTTGAGTGCCGAACGGGAGTGAGGCACGACACGTGGCGAACGGGTGAGTAACACATTGGTAACCTACCCCCAAGACGGGCATAACTCCTCGAAAGAGGAGATAATTCCCGATGGTTTCCGACACCACAAGGTCGTCGGAATAAAACTCCGGTGCTTGGGGAGGGGCCTATGTCTGATTAGCTAGTTGGTGAGGTAACGGCCCACCAAGGCGACGATCAGTAGCGGGGATGGAAGTCTGACCCGCCTCACTGGGACTGAGACACTGCCCAGACTCCTACGGGAGGCTGCAGTCGAGAATCTTCCTCAATGGCCGAAAGGCTGAAGGAGCGACGCCGCGTGCAGGAAGAAGCCCCTCGGGGTGTAAACTGCTTTTACAAGGGAAGAATGCCATACCTCATTGCATTCGGTCTGTAGTTTTTGAATTTTGTAATTTTATAATTTTTAAATAAATCAAAATTTTTAAATTTTAAAACATTAATTGTTTTAGAAATTAGAAATTAAACATTAGAAATTATTTAAAAATTGGAAATTAAAAATTAAAAATTTCACCCGAGCGTAGCGAGGTGTGGCATGACGGTACCTTGAGAATAAGGACCTCCTAATTTCGTGCCAGCAGGAGCGGTAATACGAAAGGTCCAAGCGTTATCCGGATTTATTGGGCGTAAAGCGTCCGCAGACGGTTAGATAAGTTTCTGGTTAAATTCCATGGCTCAACTGTGGAACCGCCGGAAAAACTCTCTAGCTAGAGGGTGGGAAAGGCCACTGGAATGGCTGGTGTAGGAGTTAAATCCGTTAATATCAGCTAGAACACCAAAGGCGAAAGCAGGTGGCTGGAACATTCCTGACGTTCAGGGACGAAAGCGTGGGTAGCGAATGGGATTAGATACCCCAGTAGTCCACGCCGTAAACGATGGATACTTGACATTGGCAGTCTCGACCCTGTCAGTGTCGCTCTAAACAAGCTAACGCCTTAAGTATCCCGCCTGGGGAGTACGAGCGCAAGCTTAAAACTCAAAGGAATAGACGGGGACCCGCACAAGCGGTGGAGCATGTGGTTCAATTCGAAGATAAGCGAGGAACCTCACCAGGGCTTGACATCTAGCCTATGTTAAACTTTAACCGGTTTTTCTTAGTGGCTAAGACAGGTGCTGCATGGTTGTCGTCAGCATGTGCCGTGAGGTGCACCGTTAATTCGGGTAACATGCGCAACCCTCATCCTGATTTAAATTTTATCAGGAAACTGCCCGTGATAAACGGGAGGAAGGTGGGGATGACGTCAAATCAGCATGGTCCTTATGCTCTGGGCTACACACGTGCTACAATGGCCATTACAATGGGGCGCCAAGCCGCAAGGCGGAGCTAATCTCATCAAAAATGGTCTCAGTTCGGATTGAGGTCTGCAACTCGACCTCATGAAGTCGGAATCGCTAGTAACCGCGAATCAGCCTCGTCGCGGTGAATACGTTCTCGGGTCTTGTACTCACCGCCCGTCACGTCAAGGGAGCCGGTAATGCCCAAATCTCGATGTTTGTCGGGAAAAGGTAAGACTGGTGACAGGGACGAAGTCGTAACAAGGCATCCGTAGCGGAAGCTGTGGATGGATCACCTCCTTTCTAAGGAGTATATCCCGACATTGCGTCGGGAGACTCTCGCCATTCCATATAATTTTATATGGAATGGGCAGTCGATCCCTCACCTTTTAGCCGATTGGTTTGAAAATTTATTATTTTAGATAAATAAATGGAATCAATCAAATAAACACTAATAATATTTATGACAGAGCGCGACGCGCTCGTCGGCTGAAAGGTGAGGGGTGAGAGCTAAAAATCCTCATTACGCGGTGTAATGAGGTAGGCATAGACATTATAACCATTAAGCAGCTAAATAAAATCTACGAATATACGAATCTCTTACGAATATACCAACAAAAAAACACGGGGTTGCCGCGTCTGCTCGCAGTAGCGCGCCTCCTCGCAATGACAGGTTTATAAATTTGTAAATTGGTAACTGATTCGTAAATTCGTAGATAATTCACTGTATGTTGATGATTCGCTTGTCCCGCGTGGGCAAAAAAAAACAACCAACTTATCGGATAATTATACAGGATAAAACCAGGGATCCTTGGGGCAAGGCGCTGGAGATTTTGGGTAATTATAACCCGCATACCAAAGCAATCGCCATTAATCAAGAAAGACTTAATTACTGGCGGGGCGTCGGAGCACAAATGTCAGCCACGGTTAACAACCTTTTAATTAAAAAACAAATCATTACCGGTACGAAAATGAAAGCAGCCAGAACTAAAACTCAAAAAGTAATGGCCGCACTGAAGAAAAAAGAAGACGAAAAGAGTAAACAAGAAACGGAAGCTAGGGCCAAGACGGCAGCGACAGCCAAGATAACAGAAGAAGAGGAAGCTAAGGCAGCCGAAGAGTCTCCGGCTGAAGAGCCAAAAGCGGAAGAACCAGTGACTCCAGCCGAAAAAGTAAAAGAAGAAGCGCCCGAGAGTGAGAGCGCAGGGAAGTAAATTGGTAATTTAATAATTGGATAATTCGGGGACGAGGAAACTCGTCTCTTTTAAATTTCTAATTCCTAATTTCTAATAAAATTTCTAATTATTAATTCTTATTCAAAAACAAGAAGCAACGGAACAACATTAAACCTGTCACCACAACATTGACAAGCTGATAGCCGTGATCTATAATTTAATAATACAAGCGTTATTATTCCGGCTGTCACCGGAAGAGCTGCGGAAAGAAAGTCTTAATGATGTTAAGATAATTAGATTCCGCCGGGTGTGCCCGTTATAGCTGAAATCAAGAGTCCGATATTTCAAACCGCCTTTAGGCGGGCATAAAAAAACGCTCACCTCCCCTGAAGGGGGTTTGAAATAATTGGGAATCAAGGTGGTATCGCGGACAAAAAGTTCGTCCTTGAAACAAAGACTGCTTTTGTTTTGGGGACGAGCTTTTTTATATTTCATTAATGTTTAGATCCCTCTCCTGATCTCGCCCCGATAACGCTTGCGCTCATCGGGACTCGTCAGAGGATGACAGCAAGAAGAAACCCCTTTGCCGTTATTCCCGCCCCGTATCGCAGTACGGGGTAAACTCCAGCGGGAATCCAGAAACAAAAAATAAACAAAAAAAGACTTGAAATGGTTTTAATTGAAAAATTAAAAAAATTAATTAATTGTTTTAAAACTGAAAATTATTAAACTGAAAATTAAACCTATGGAACTACCAAAACAATACGACTCGACCAAAGTTGAGGAAAAAATTTACCAAAAATGGGAAGCATCCGGCTATTTTGATCCGGATAACTTGCCGCTACCAGCTGACGCGCCCGTATTTTCCATTATGATGCCGCCGGTGAATGTGACTGGTGTTTTACATTTGGGGCATGCCTTGGAAAACGCTATTATGGACACGGAAATAAGATATCAGCGGATGAGGGGGAAGCGAGCTTTTATCCTGCCCGGCACAGATCATGCCGCAGTAGCCACCCAGGCTAAAGTGGAACAGGAATTGATAAAATCCGGCCAGTATAAAAATCCGCGAGCCGAATTGGGCCGGGAAAAACTTTTAAAAATTATCAGAGAGTACGCGGAAAACTCACAAACGACTATTTTGAGCCAAATCAAGAAGATGGGCACTTCTTGCGACTGGTCACGGTTGGCTTATACTTTTGACCAGCAACGGGAGAAAGCGGTTAATGAGATGTTTATCAGAATGTATAATGATGGCTTGATTTACCGCGGACATAGGGTGGTTAATTGGTCAGTTAAAGGGCAATCAACCTTGAGCGATGATGAGTTGGAATACAAAGAACAGCCCGGGAAACTTTACACTTTTAAATATAGTCGTGACTTCCCTATTCCCATCGCTACCACCAGGCCAGAAACCAAGCTGGGGGATACGGCAGTGGCTGTTAATCCAGATGACCCGCGCTATGCACAATATGTTGGAGCAGAATTTGAAATAGAAGTGGGCGCCAAAAAACCGCTACAGATAAAAGTTATTGCCGATGACGCAGTCGATCCAACTTTTGGCACTGGTGCCCTTGGGGTGACACCGGCTCATAGCCAAATAGATTTTGAGCTAAAAGAAAAACACGGACTGAAATTAGTTCAGATCATAGATCGGTACGGGCGGATGACGGAAGAAGCCGGGACTGAATATGCCGGACTCAAGGTTTTGGAAGCGCGGGACAAATTTGTTGATTATTTAAAAGAAAGGGGTCTTTTGATAAAAGAGGAAGAAATTATCCAAAATGTGGGCGCCTCTGATCGTTTTGGCGATGTAGTGGAAGTGATCCCTATGCTTCAGTGGTTTGTGGATGTTAATAAAAGAATACCTGGACGTAATAAAAGTTTTAAAGATTTGATGAAAGAAGTTTTTACTACTGGCTTGGACGGCGACGCCAATCAAAAAATAAAAATCACGCCCGAGCGCTTTGAAAAAAGTTATTTCAATTGGATTGATAATCTGCGCGACTGGTGCATTTCCAGACAGATTTGGTGGGGACACCAGATCCCTGTTTATTACAAAAAACAATTAACAATTAACAAGGAGCAAGGAGTGGATATCACCTACTTTGTGCATAGCACAACCACGGATAACCAGCAGGACTTGCGCACTGGCTGGAACGGTGGTGAATACGGAGAAAAAGGGGAAAAACAAAATCAAGAACTAAAAAAAATAATACGAGAAGAGAGTGCAATTACGGCGATCTTAATGGCAAACCTGAAGATAAATTTAAAGAAGAAAAATATTACATTGATAATCCGCACCCAAACGGCGAGAGTTATAATGATGTAAAAAACAGAATACAAAATTTCCTGAAAGAGGTGGCTGAAAAATTTAATGGTAAAAAAGTTGCTATCGTGGCGCACAAGGCGCCACAGCTTGCCATTGAATCAATTATTAACAATGTTTCTTTGGAAAAAGCGCTGGATAATGACTGGCGCAAGAGAAAAGCCTGGCAGGCAGGGTGGAATTATCAATACTCAACTGAAAAGGTTGATAATCGAACCTGGGACCTGAAAATCTATGGCAATGATATGTTCCAGGGTCTGATCGGCGGTAAAAAAATCATTGAAATTCGCGCCGGCAAACCAAAGGACGCGGAAAAATATTGGGGTGATTTCAAGACGGGCGATATGATTGAATTTCATCTCGCTGATGAAAAAATGGATAAATTTATAGATGGCGTAAAATCGGAGAGG
>LCCW01000056.1:0-2103 GCA_000998185.1 Candidatus Kuenenbacteria bacterium GW2011_GWA2_42_15
TTCCAGTTTAGACAGCGATGGCGACGGCTATACGGATAGAGCAGAATTACAAAGCGGTTATAGCCCGTATATTGCCGGTTCTAATAAAGGTAGATTTAAAACAGATAATAATCTAGCCACAAAATTAAAAGGCAGATTATTATTACAAGTTCAAGACAAAGGCCGGATCTGGTATATTGACCAAAATGGTAAAAGGCGGGAAGTCACTTGGGGGAATTTGATGAGTTTATTTAGAAAACTGGCTTTGGGCATTACGGATAAGGATTTGAATGAGGTGGGGAATGTTGAGACGGCGAATTGGCAGACATATACAAATAGTGAGTATGGGTATGAGATAAAATATCCAGAAAAATATTTCTTAAATGATAGATCTACTGCGGAGTCAGTTAACTTTGATACTGAAGGGCCTGGCGCTGGTTTGTCAATTGAGATTATTGAAAAATCATTTGTAAATAGAATGGAAGAATTAGCTGATGGTGGATGGCAAGGTAAAGGTACTAAAGGATTCAATAATGTTATATGGAGTATATTATATGCGGAGGGAACAGAGTTGTTACCAGGCATGTGGTACAAATCAATAAGACAATTAAGCCCCGTAGATAAAGTGATAGAGATTACTCTAAATCGTTCAACAAAAGAACTATTTGAACAAATTCTTTCCACTTTTAAATTTTTAGATACAGAAAACACAAGAACTGTAAAACTTTATTACTTTAATCGGACCAAAGATTTAGAGGTCGCTGAATACCTGCCGTGTTTGTCAGAGTCTGTTTTATCTGTTGAACGGGAAATTCCTCTGACAATTACACCAATCAAGGATACTATTGAATTGTTATTGAAGGGCCAGTTGACTGGCGAGGAAACCACCCAGGGATTTGATCCTGTTGCTGATAATTTCAAACTGGTAAGTACTAATTTAAAAGATGGTCATCTAATTTTACAGTTTGAGTTAGCGCCCGGCGGTAGCGCTGGGGGTTCGTGTGCTACTAATCTCGCCGTGACTGAGATTATAAATACAGCAAAACAGTTCCCCGAAGTATCAACGGTAGAATTAAAACCGATGGAGTTATTTCAACCATAGGGCCCTTAAATCCTTGCCACTTTTTCAGCCAGAGGCTGATCTCCACCTAAGGCGGACAGGCGCCTTTGGCGGAAAATTTTTAGATACAGAAAATAATTCCGGGAATGACGAGGGCGCTGGATATGTTTTAGGAACGGACATTTTGCACTTTAATTCTAAGGGCTTGATTAGGTGATAATCCATTTAATCCGCAATGTTCTAGATTGTTGTACTCCATATTCCAGACTTTAATTCTTCTCCTCAGCTCAATGATTGTATAGTATCTAGTCCTATCATAAAACATCTCTTGATCAGTTCTGTGGCTTCGTTCAACCTTGCCGTTTTGGGCTGGTTTGCCGGGATCAATTAGATAATGTTCCACTTGTAGTTTAGCACATTCTAAATCAAATGGGTGTAATCGAGGATTTAATATATCAGCACTTTTTAAATATCCTGTATAACGATTAGTAAAATAGCTGCCATTGTCAGTTTTCATCGACTAGCTGAGTCAATGGCTGTAAATTGGTAATAGCGCCTATTTTTAATCCTTTTAGGCACATATTTGATATCAATCTCAATCAACTCACCTGGCGCGAATGATTTCTTTTTTAAGGGTTTTACTTTCCTAGCGCGATATTTTCTAACTAGACCCTCTTGTTTAATGATTTTACCAATCGTGCGCGTGTTAATTTTAATCCCCTCCTTCTCCAATCGCCAATGCAATTTTTTGGCGCACAACTTGGTTTGACGTCGAAGCTCAATGATATGTTCTTTAATGCGAATGGGCGTGTCACTCGGATTTGACTTGGGGCGGGTTGATTTATTCTCCAAACCAGCTAAGCCGTGTTGCCGATAATGAGCGAGCCAGTATTTTAACGACCTTTCAGAAAAAGGACAAACCAAAGCCATAGTCTTAATAGTTGTTTCTTGATTAAGGATTGGCTTGATCCAACGATATTTCTCCTCACTTGTTGATTTGGGCATAGTTTTTGACATATGCCCTTAGAATACCTGAAAAGTGCAAAATGTGTGTGCACATTACC
>LCCW01000056.1:2138-9567 GCA_000998185.1 Candidatus Kuenenbacteria bacterium GW2011_GWA2_42_15
AATAAACGATCACTAATATTAGCCAAAAAAATACTATTTTTTTTCTCTCTTTCCTTTGTTTTTATTCAAATTAGCCCAGATAAGATAATTTTGGCTAAAGAAATAGAGATTGATTATGGTCGCGGCCCAACGGAATTACTTTTTGTCAATCATCCAGATAACCCCGCTCTTGATGCGGCTACTCCCGCCAACACTCTTATAAATATGGCCACTCTTAAAAATTTAGAATATTATACTACTTATATTACCGTTACTGCTTATACCTCAAGGGTAGAAGAAACTGACGACTCGCCATTTGTCGCCGCTTGGGGAGATAAAGTTTATTGGGGCATGCTTGCCAGCAATGCTTTCCCTAAAAATACCCTTATTCAAATACCAGATTATTTTGGTTCTAAGGTTTTTACTATTTTAGATCGCATGAATCCGCGCTATTATTATCATCTTGATATTTGGATGCCGGACCTGAACAACGCCAAAACTTGGGGCTCTAAATATATTAAAATTGTTGTCTTAAAATAATAAAAACCAAAACTCCGCCCTTCATTGAAGGACGGAGTTTTAAATTTATCTTACCTTCTGATTGGCATTATTAAATATAAATAATTATTGTCGTTCTCCGGTCTTAAAATTACCGGCAGATCCGAAGAATTGACCTCAATAACGATTTTCTTCTGATTGATGTTTTGCAGGCCGTCCAAAAAATATTTATAATTAAAAACCGCGCTGTTATTTTCTCCTTCAATTATTGCCTCTACTGTTGATTTATTTTCTCCGCATTGAGCATTTGCCGCGGAAATAATAATGTTATTATTCTTGTTAAATTCCAATAAAACATCATTTATGCCGGCCCTGGAAAATAAGCTGGCTGTTTTTATCTGCGTTGTTAAAGCGCTCTTTTCCGCCACCACTCTAGTCTTCCAGCCGTTCGGGATTATTTCCTTATAGTCTGGATAATTTCCCTCAATCAGCCGCGACATAATTGTTGTTTCTTTAAAACCAAAGACTATTTGACTTTCTCCAAATTTAATTTTTACGGGCTCTTCTCCATCCCCGCAGATACGAATTACTTCCTGTAGCGCTTTTAGGGGCGCTATTTTATAGGCTTTTTCTTGATTTAAATTATTTTTTACTATTTTTATATTCTTTTCCGCCAACCGATAACTGTCTGTCGCCGCCAAAACTAAATTATCCTTATTAACAACCATTAAAATCCCTGAAAACTCAGGCCGGACATTATTATAGGACGCACTATTAATCACCTGACTTAGCCCCTCTTTTAATGTTTCCGATCCCAACTCTATCTCATTTCCAGATTCAAGCCAGGGGATAACCGGAAAATCATCGGTTCCTTGACCTTTTATTGTGGTTTGTTGATTTTCTGTTTTAATTAAAATATTATTATTATCCACCGATATTTCCACATTACCGCCGGTTAATAGCGCTACATATTCGGTAAAAATTTTTGCCCCAACGGTTATTTCTCCCTCACTTTCAACCTTGCCGCGCAAGGTGGTTTTTATCCCAATATCCAGATTAGTACTTATTAATTTTATCAACCCGCCCTCGGTTTTTATTAAAATATTATTTAATATAGGCAAGCTGATATTTTTACCGGCTAGACGAGAAACCACATTTAAACCTTTTATTAAATTTTCTTGCGTACAAATTATTCTCATATTAATGATTATTAATTATTTTTTATATTATATATATCATATTATTAATAAGCGCGGTGGAAATGTTGATAAAAAATATTTTTTTGTTTTTTCTCAATGATTCTTGCTTTTACCTTCCCATTTGCCCTTTAATATCTCTTAATAAACCTCTCATGTTCAAGTGTATATTTGTTGTATAAAATTTTTCTTTTAAAATAAAAATTTTATTAAACACCTTTTCCACAAATAATCAAACTGTTTTTACACTGCGCTGTTAAATATTTTCTGCCTTAAAAGGGTGATGTCTTGTTTTAGTTTATCGTCATCTATTAGTTTATTTTTTATCTTTGAGTGAGCGTGCATTGCCGTGGTGTGATCCCGGCCCCCAAGCTCCTGCCCGATATTTGGGAAGGAAGCATCCACTTCCTCTCTCATAAGATACATTATAATCTGGCGCGGCATCACCAATTCTTTTTTTCGGCAGCTGCCGACAATATCATTGATGCTGACGGCAAAATAACTAGAAACGGTTTGAATAATTAATTTATTGGAAATAGAGCCCTTTCTCGGTAAATTTATCAGTCCTGAAATAATTAGTTTTACCGAGTCTAGGGTTGGCTTTTCTTTTTTTAATTCATGGTGGGCGATAATTCTATTTAACGCCCCTTCCAGCTCTCTAATATTACTTTGAATATTTAAAGCAATGTGGTTGATTATTTCCTCTGACAAAAAATAGTTTTTTTCCGCCAATTTTGCGCCGATAATAGCGATTCTTGTTTCCAGATCAGGCTCGCCAATATCAGCAATCATTCCGCACTCAAATCTCGATCTTAATCGGTCCTCTAGGGTTGGTATGGCTTTTGGCGGCCGGTCGGAAGAAATCACAATTTGTTTATTTTTTTGGTATAAATCATTAAAGGTGTGAAAAAATTGTTCTTGGGTCTGCTCTTTTCCTTCCATAAATTGAATATCATCCACGATCAGCAGATCTACATCGCGGTATTTATCCTGGAAAGACTTAGTTTTACCCGTTCTTATTGCCTGAACAAAATCATTGGTGAATTTTTCGCAGGTGGTATATAAAATTTTAGTTTTGGGATCTTTTATCAAAAGAATGTGTCCTATTGCCTGGAGTAGGTGCGTTTTTCCTAACCCGACGCCCCCGTAAATAAATAATGGGTTATAAATTTCACCAGGTTTGTCGCCAATGGCTTTTGCCGCCGCGTGCGCCAATTCATTATTTTTTCCCACGATGAACTTTTCAAAAGTGTATTTTGGATTTAAGCCGCTTGAATTATTTATGTTTATTAAAAAATCACTCTTGTCTGTGGATTCGTTTATTGCCCCAATTGTTTTATTGGCTAATACTGGCTCATAATTCTTATAAACCTCTATTTTATAAATAATATTTTTTATTCTATTATTGGTGATTTTTTTTAAAGTTTTAATAATCAAATCATGATATTTTTTTTCAAACCAGGCTTGAGTAAAAAGATTTGGCACGCCAATAATAATCTGTTCGTTTTCTTCAGCCACGATAAAAGTATTTTTAAACCAAGTAATAAAATTGGCTCGCGAAAGCGTCAATTCTAATTCTCCAAGGACTGCTTGCCAGAGCTCATCTTTTGTCATATTTTTTTTAAACTTTATTACTTAAATAATAACACAATGCCGGCTTATATACAAAGCAGGCTAAAATGCGTAAAAAGTGTATAAAATGTGGACAGAATGGGGTATATGTTGATAAAAACTTTGTAAAAGGAAACCTTAATTTTAATTATTTTGTCTGGAGCTATTCTTGTAATTTACCGAATCTTGTGATATTATAAATACAATCTTGTTTTTTTATAATTAAATTTTTAAGTATGGCGACCAAGAGAACCTATCAGCCCAAGAAAAGAAAAAGAGCCAAAACCCATGGTTTTTTAACTCGCATATCAACCAAAGCTGGCCGTCAGGTTATTATTAGACGCCGGCATAAGAAAAGAAAAAGATTAAGTGTATAAATTTATTCAACATTAGCCCAAAAAGTTGTATGTTGGCTAAAGACAATCGCTTGCGTTCCCATCGTGATTATGGCCGTGTTTTTAAAAAGGGGCAAACATATTTTAGTCCTTTTTTTAATCTTGGTGTTTTATTTTCAAAATTAAATAAATCTCGCTTTGGCGTTATAATTTCAGCTAATATCAGTAAAAAAGCTACTATTAGAAATCTTTTTAAAAGGCGGATTAACTCTATAATTCAGAAGAATATAAACAACCTTGAAACCGGACTTGATCTGACTATTAAAGTCAAACCAGCTGCCCTAAACCTGGAATATTCAGGCTTGGAGCATTCACTGACCTCTTTATTTTATTACGCCGGGGTTTTAAAAAATAAAAGTAAATGATTTTTCTCAATTTTTTTTCGCGCAAATTAGCCATTTTTATTATAAAAATATATCAAAAAACCATTTCTTTTGATCATAGTTTTTTGGGTAATATTATTAAACCGCGCGGCCAGTGCCGTTTTCGGCCTACCTGTTCAGAATATGCGATTCAAGCCTTAGAAAGATATGGTTTTATTCGGGGTATTTGCTTTACTATAAACAGGTTTTTTTGTTGTCATCCTTGGTCTCGCGGCGGCTATGATCCCCTAAAATAGTTATTATGATCCAACTTTACCACCTTTTAATTTACCAACCGCTTTTTAATCTGCTGGTGTTTTTTTACAACACTATTTCTTTTCAAGACATTGGCGTCGCGATTATTCTGATCACCGTTTTTATAAAAATTATTCTTTATCCCCTGTCTATTAAATCCATAAAAGCTCAAAAGGACCTGCAAGGCATACAGCCCAAAGTTGACGCTCTAAAAATAAAATATAAAGGCAATCAAGAGGCAATGGGCCGAGAATTAATGGCTTTATATAAAAACGAAAAAATATCCCCAGCTTCTTCTTGCTTGCCGCTTTTAATTCAACTGCCCTTTCTAATTGCCGTTTACAGTGTTTTTAGAAATGGTTTTAAGCCGGAAAGCCTCAATCTGCTCTATGATTTTGTTCGCAATCCCGGACAAATAAATTCCCTAGCCTTTGGTTTTTTGGATTTTTCGCAAAAGAATATTGTACTGGCTTTTTTGTCAGCCGCGGCTCAATACTGGGCTTCCAGCATGCTGATTACCAAGCGGCAACCCAGTGTTTCTGGAGCAAAAGACGAGAATTTAACCTCGGCTCTAAATGCAGCAGCTTTATGTTTTTAAAAAACATCTTAAAAAAGAGCCGGTAGTTATTTCGGCCGGCTTCAAACCAGCCAATATTAAGAAAATTAAAAACCATGATTCAAACAACTAAAAAGATGATAAACTTGCCGGTTTTTACCGTTTCTGGCAAAGAAATAGGCCACTTAATTGATCTCAATATTGATACTGATTCGCAAAGCGTCATCAGTTATTCGGTCAAGTCGCACCATACCATTGTCGGGATTTTTAACAACGAGTTGATTATAAACCGCGGCCAAATTGTTGATATTTTGCCGGATAAAATAATTGCGTCAGACAATTTTCCGCCCCATGAAGACAAAGAAAAAAATTTACTAAAGAAAAAAAAACAGGCTGTTTCAGCCATTGAAAAGAATTCCTAAAAAATATACGCTCGCCATTAGAATTTTCAATGCCCCGTCCGCTTGCGGCGGGGCAATTTATCATACTAACATTGTATGGCTATTGATTTTTGTTTTATCCCTTTTCCCACAATAACCCGCAATTGATTTTTTAAAACCGTCACTTCTGCCGGAGATTTAACGGTTCTTTGCCGGTCAATATTGATGGTCACTGGGTTTTTTCTGTGTTTTATGGTCATCTTTTTTATGGGAAAAACGCTGATTCTTTCTGGCAGACTTTCTTCTTTTTTATGCCAGAGTTTTTGCCAAAAGGTCTTTTCTTTGGGCGCGAAAACTGCTTCCATTATGCCGTCGCCTGGATTTGACCGGAAGTTGTAATTACTGATATTAATATTATACAAACCAACCGCTTCATTGTTGGGTAAGGGGTTTATGTTGTAATTTTCCAGATTAAAAACAATATTATCATCAGCGGATTCCAGCCCTAGTAAAAAATATTGTTCGTTGATTTGTCCCACATCCAATTTTTTCACCTTTCTGGCTGATAATATCCGACAGGCCTCTTCGGCCGAGTTTATGCCCAGCGCGGGCGCCAATAAATTACCTTCTCCAATTGGAATTATTCCCAAGGTGATCTTTTTATTCATGATTAAGTTGGCTACTTTACTTACGGTTTGATCATTGCCCACGGCAACGATATTTTCCGCCCCTTCTTCCATGGCCTCTTCAAGAAGGCTCTCTATGTTTTTTAATACGGTCAAGCGGCAAAGTTTGCCGCCAATGCCAAGATTTGCCAAAAGCAACTCTATCTTTGAGAGTTGCTTTTGATATTTTTTCCGATTGGTGAAGGTGTCGCAGATGTAATAGTTCATTAAAGAAGATCCTTTAATTGTCTGCCTTTGTTTCATCCTCGCTGTAAATTTTTTCCGTCACTTCCGCTTTCATTTTCAAATTGCCATTGATTACCGCCCCGTGCGCCACGGTAATCGCCTGCGCCTCAAGATCACCCTGAATAATCGCCGTATTTTTTATTTCCAAAGCGCCCTTGACTTTTATGTTGCCAGTCAGCTGCCCGGCTATTTCCGCGTCCCCGGCCACGATACTGGCCGCAATAACGGAAGTTTCCGAGGCTTTTAAATATCCCTTGGTTTTTAAGCTTCCCTTTACTTCGCCCTCAATAATAATGTTGCCATCTCCCTTAAAGTTCCCCTCCACGCTTACCGACGGCCCGATAATTGTATCCACGCTAGAACTTTCATTTTCCAGATTTTGATTTTTGCCAAACATAGACATGTTTTATTTATTAACAGGCCTTTGGGTTTTCGCGCTCCAGTTGGCCATTTAAGCGCCCAGTCCCAAAGTTTGCTTATAGATAGCTTAGTATTTTTACCTCCGCTTGTAAAGGGGATGCCCCTTGACAAATTTTTTGGGGATGGTATGGTATTGTATATATATATTAACATACCCTATCGTCTGTGCACAACTGCCCTAAGTGGCAACTATTAGAATAAGCTAAGCTTGACTGATTGCAGCTAACTTATATAGTCCCGACTTCAATGGGCAGTTGTGCATAATATATATCGCTCTTTAAATAAAATAAAAAAACAAACCCCTAAATAAAACCCCCTCATTTTTTTGAGCCAATCTTTTTCATCAGGTTGTTTCAAAAAAGAGGGGGTTTTAAAATTGTTTCTTGATTATTCTTTTATTGGTTCAGTTTGATAATCACCGCATAGTTGCTGCAGGTTTCGCTCAAGCAGCCATTGCCGGGCAGTTCTACTTTGCCGGCGGTAAAACTCTTGGAAAAAATTTTCGGCAGATAATACGAATCGGATACGCCCATTGCCAGATTGGTCACCCCAAATCCTTGGCCTAGAAGCCAAGCAAGCGGCGCGCGCTCATCATGCAGAATATAAATAGTTGCGTCATAGTTCAGATTAAAAGTTATGCGCGTGCTGGAAGTGGGCTGTTTTTTATCGTCATTGGCCGTTTTAATCATTGCCAACCCGTCCAGCTCCAGGGGCACACTGGTGAGCACATAGTCTCTGTCAATATAATATTTTTCATTCACTCTTATTGTGCCGAGTTGATAATTGTTTGGCTGAAGATTGGTAATCAATCCGGGGGGCGGAGGTGAGGGTGGAGTTGGCGGTAAATTACCCAAACATTCATTATG
>LCCW01000057.1 GCA_000998185.1 Candidatus Kuenenbacteria bacterium GW2011_GWA2_42_15
ACGGATAACCAGCAGGACTTGCGCACTGGCTGGAACGGTGGTGAATACGGAGAAAAAGGGGAAAAACAAAATCAAGAACTAAAAAAAATAATACGAGAACGGGGCGATAAATATGATGTGATTTTCTGTTCGGACTTGAATCGAGCTCGAGAAACGGCGGAAGTTGTTTTTGGCGACAGCGGAACGAAAATAATATCTGATGCGAGACTACGCGAATGCAATTACGGCGATTTAAACGGTCATCATGAAAGCGAGTTTGAACGAGATGAAAAATATTATATAGAAAATCGCCATCCAAATGGAGAGAATTGTTATGATGTAGAAAAAAGAGTGCAAAAATTTTTGAATGAAATGTTGAAAAAATATGCGGGCCAAAAAATAGCCGTCGTCGCCCATATGTATCCGCAACGAGCAATTGATATCATTGTAAATAATAAAACTTGGGAACAAGCGATAGATGATGACTGGAGAAAAAAGAAAGCCTGGCAAGCTGGGTGGAATTATATCTATGGGGGTAATAAAACCTGGGATTTAAAAATCTACGGTAAAAATATGTTCCAGGGTTTAGTTAACGGTAAAAAAACCATTGAAATCAGGGCGGGGAAACCAGAGAGCGCTGAAAAATATTGGGGTGATTTCAAGACGGGCGATATGATTGAATTTCATCTCGCTGATGAAAAAATGGATAAATTTATAGATGGCGTAAAATCGGAGAGGTGAAGAATTAAAGGCGTGGTATGAGGCAAGACCGGTGTTGAATGAAAGGATTAAAAAATACGGGTTGTGGGTGTTTGAGTTGAAACAAATAAAAGACACTGGAATTGTGCTGACTTTTTTCCGGCACACGCAGACTGAGAGTAACAAAAAAGGGGTTACCATGGGCAGAACGGATATGAGTCTCAATAACGAGGGGATAAAACAAGCTGGGGAAATCGCGGAGAAAATAAAAGAGAGACATTATGATTTAATCTTCTGCTCGCCATTGAAACGAGCCAGAGAAACCGCGGAAATACTTTTTGGAAAGAATAATCTGCGAATTGACAAGCGGCTGATTGAAATTGATTTCGGGCAGCTGACTGGCAAAAGTTCTCTTGAGGCTGATGATTACCGAGAAGCCGGTTTTCCCGGCGGAGAAAGTTATTATGATGTCTCGCGTCGAGTAAATAATTTTTTGGAAGAAATTTTTATTAAATATCCTGGCAAAAAAATTGCCATTGTCGCACACAGTAATATTTGGAAAGTTTTAGAAAATATAATCAATGACCAGCCGTTAAATATTAATTTCTTAAAACAACACACACCGCTTGGACCGGTTGAATTTAATTTTTCGGAAATAAAATATGTGCAGTCAGAGGCGCCCAAGGGTGAAAACTGGGAACAAGACCCGGATACTTTGGATACCTGGTTTTCTTCGGGACTGTGGACATGATTTTAATGTCCAGCTACGCTTTGAATGAAATACCTTTTAAGGAAGTTTATATTCATGGCATGCTGCGCGATAAACAAGGCAAAAAATTTTCCAAATCCCTTGGCAATGGCATTGATCCCAGAGATATATGTGATAAATACGGGACTGACGCCCTGCGCCTGTCTTTAATTTCAGGAGTTACGCCTGGTAATGACGCCAGATTTTACGAAGATAAGGTAGTGGGTTTTAGAAATTTTGCCAATAAGCTTTGGAATATCGGCCGGTTTATACAAATGTCTCCCTACGGGAGATCCCTTGAAGGGGGACAAATTAACAAAACTATAAAACCGACTACATTAGCAGACCAATGGATTATCAGCCGGTTAAATAACATAATCAAAGAAGCAACGGAAGACTTTGATCATTACCGTTTTTCTCTGGCTTCGGAAAAATTGTATGAATTCGCCTGGCACGAGCTGGCTGACTGGTATGTGGAAATTGCCAAAAAACAAGGTGATGAAAATACTTACCAACTTTTGACCGAGGTTTATCTCAAGACACTGACCCTCTTGCATCCATTTATGCCTTTTATCACAGAAGTTGTTTTTGAATCTTTTCGGCCGGAGAAAATGCTTATGATTGAGAAGTGGCCAGCGGCTGATGAAGATAAAATTAACGCCCAGACCGAGCAAAATTTCAAGGCTCTGCAAGATTTGATCACGGCCATTCGCTCTTGGCGCAAGGAAAAAAATATTGAACCGAAAGAAATACTGAAGATCAAGGTGGCGAGCGATGACGATCTGATTAAAAAAGAAAAAAATATTATTGATTATTTAGCAAAGGTAGAAGTGGAGAGCGTGGACAAATTGGCGGAATGTGATCTAGAAGTAGCAGGAATGAAGGTGAAGATAGGGGTGATTTAAAAATATCTACAAAGGCGGCATTCCGGAATGCCGCCTTTAAAAAAATAACAAATGATCGGCTAGTCAATGTCTGCTTCGCGTAATTCTTGCAATTGCACTACCAAGTCTTGCAAACTAGTGGGTTTTATATCGTTTAATATATTTCCTCTACTATCAATAATTTGGAATATGTAGCCCTTATCCACAGCTCCAGCTTTAAATTTTTTTCTAGTCGGTCTAATTTACCTTGCTCAACTATATTGCTTGCGGCTTCAACAATGGTTGGAGCTGAATCCGCCCCAACCTCCTGTGATGCATGTCTTACTTCTGGCATAAATATTTTTTTAATTTATAATATTTAATTCTATAATATAATTTTTGCCCCCATGAGGAGTCGAACCTCAATTACAAGATCCGGAATCTTGCGTCCCCCGCCTGCCATCGCCAATGCCCCCAGCAGGAATCGAACCCACACTATAAGCTCCGGAAGCTCATGTTCTATCCATTAAACTATGGGGGCGCTGGCTATGGCGGGCAGGTATCCATTAAACGATAGGGGCCGGGACAATTTTCAATTTCCAATGTTCAATGTCTAATTTTTACTAGGTTTTCAGTATCAGTTAAAATAACTTAATTTACTTAACTCACTTGATTTACTTAAAATTATTCCACCTTTGGCCGATACTGCAGAGCCTCGGCCACATGCTCTATTTTGATAGTTTCCTCACCAGACAAATCAGCAATGGTGCGGGCTAGCTTTAGTATACGGTAATAAGCCCGCGCTGACAAGCGCATCTGCTGAACCGCGTTTTTAAGCAACTCTTGAGTGCCAACATCAACCAAACAGACCCGGCGAACCTCTTCGGAACTCATTTCAGCGTTACTGATAATTTTCATATTTTGAAAACGTTCCAATTGACAACGGCGGGCGGCATTGACCCGTTCTCTGATCGTTGCCGACGATTCACCAAGTTCGGCCGATGAGAGTTTGTTAAAATCAACGCGCGGCACTTCAATATGAATATCAATACGATCCAAAATCGGACCAGAAATTTTCTTTTGATAGCTGGCGATTTGCATCGGTGTACAAATGCAATTTTTTTCCGGATCACTATGGTAACCGCAAGGGCAGGGATTCATAGAAGCCAAAAGGATGAATTGGGCGGGAAATTGCAAAGTACCGGCAGCGCGAGAAATATTGATAATGCCGTCTTCCAAGGGCTGGCGCAGATTGTCCAAAGCTACGCGGGGAAATTCGGGGAATTCATCCAAAAAAAGAACGCCGCGGTGAGCGAGAGAAATTTCTCCCGGTCTTGGCCAAGCACCGCCGCCGACTAAAGAAACCCCTGAGGCGGTATGATGCGGCGAACGGAAAGGACGCGATCTTACCAGCGGCTCATTTGACGGCAAAAGACCGGCCACGGAATAAATTTTAGTCACCTCCAAGGACTCTTCCAAAGTCATCTCTGGCAGAATAGTCGGCATGCTTCTAGCTAAAAGCGTTTTACCGCTGCCGGGCGGTCCGCTCATCAGAATATTGTGCTGTCCAGCGGCGGCAATTTCCAAAGCGCGTTTGACATGCTCTTGACCTTGGACAAAAGCCATATCAAATTTTGAAGGAATGCTTATTTCTTCGGCCAAAGGTAAGGCTGATGGTGTGAACAAAGCAATGTGAACCTCGCCGGTCAGGTGCAAAACGACTTGGGCCAGAGAACTGGCTGGATAGACTTCAAGATTATTGATCAATGCCGCCTCGGCGGCATTGGTGTCGGGCACAAATATTTTTTTGATCTGAAGATCGCGAGCCATAATAGCCAAGGGCAAAATACCGCTCACTGGACGCAAATGACCATCAAGCGCGAGCTCGCCCACAAAAATAGCCTGATCATAATCACCAGAGAAGTGCAGATGCTTTCCGGCGATAAGGATAGCCAGCGCGATTGGCAAATCATAAGCTGGGCCGGCTTTTTTCAGATCGGCTGGGGCCAAATTGACCGTGATTTGGCCTCTCGGCCAAGGAAAACCGGAATTTTTAACGGCTGAACGGACTCTTTGTTTGGATTCTTGAACCGCCAGATCGGGCAAACCGACGATAATTAGTTTAGGTATGGCATTGATGGAATCGGCCTCTACCTCAACTAGTTCGCAATTTAGCCCGATGACTGCGGCGGAAAGAATTTTGGTGGACATAAAAAAATGCAAAATTCAAAAGGTAAAAGTCAAAACTATCTAAAATTTTTGCGGTGGAAAAAAAGATCATAACTCAAAAGTCCAAGACCAACAACGATCATCACATCGGCCAGATTGAAAACCGGCCAGATTTTAAAATCAATGAAATCAATGACCGCACCATATTTAAAACGATCCAGGAGATTGCTTCCAGCGCCAAGAATAACCAACCAATAGGCCAACGGTGGAGCGAGGCGGGAACAACGCCATGAATTAACAAATAGACTAATGACTGTTAAAATTATTAAAAATATAAAAATATAAAAAACAACGGCGGCAAAAGATGGCAGGGGCAGGCTAAATGCCAGATTTCTATTTTCCAAATAATAGAAAACCGAGCCGCCCGGGTTTATTGATTGGAAAACAAAAAGATATTTAACCAGTCGATCCGCAATAAAAAAAATCAACCCCACCGACAATGCCAACCATTTGCGATTATTGATCGTCATAGGCAATCCGTGTAAAGTTGATTCTAAGATTAAAATTATTCGTTGGAAAATTTGCGTTTGCATTCAACGCAAGAAGAAGAGGTGGGACGAATTTCCAGCCGTTCGCGGCTAATCTCTTTGCCGCAATATCTACAAATGCCATAAGTGCCATCTTTAATTCTTTTTAAAGAAGAGCTGATATCGCGCAGGGTGGAATTTAAAATATTTTTCAGAGACAAGTCACTGTCAAAGCTGGCGACCTCAGCGGCATTTTCTGCGCTTTGTTCGCCATATTCAGGAAAAATTATTTCTTGACCCTTGGAAGTGGATACGGTAAATTCGGCCAGCTCATGTTCTACTCGAGCTTTTTCTTCCAATAGTTTTTTTTCAATTTTCTTTAAAAAATTTTGGCCAAAAGACATAAAATTTATTTAAAAAGCCTAAAATAAAAAGGCCTATCTTGTGCCATAAGTATAACAACTTGGATGAAAAAATCAAGCCCCGCGACTGATTGAATACTACCGACCGCCAAAATAGATGTCTTTGATTTTTTCGTCGCTTAAAATTTCTTTGCCGCCGCTTAAAGCGATTTGCCCGTCTTCTAACACATAAGTTCGGTCGGCGATTTCCACTGCTAATTTGGCGTTTTGCTCAACTATCACGATTCCTACTCCGCTTGAGTTTATTTCTTTAATTTTTCCAAAAACTTCTTTGGTTGTTTTGGGTGATAAGCCAAGCGACGGTTCATCCAAAAGTAAAAGTTTTGGTTTAATAATTAAAGCCCTGGCCAAAGCCAGCATTTGCTGCTGTCCGCCGGACAAATTCTGCGCCAACTCTTTTTCTTTATTTTTTAAAAATGGAAAAAATTTATAGACCTCGTCTATTTGTTTGGCAGAAATATTTTTTTTAGAGAAAGACATTATTTCCAGATTTTCCCTAATAGTCAAACTGCCAAAAATCTGCCGGCCTTGTGGTGCATAGCCAATACCTAAATTGATAAGTTTATAAGTTGGTAAGCCGATAAGCTCGTTGTCATTTCCACCAGAGGCGGTCCTTTAAGAACTGCCATTTTATCATAGCCGGATTTTAGATTAGTGATTTTTAACATAATTTAACTCTATTTTAGCACTAATTTTCCAAAACACAAAACCCCGAAATTCATCAGGGTTTTGGAATAAAATTTTTATCAGCGGGTGGCTTGTAAGTTTGTAAGCTAATAATCCGGCCAGCTTACTGCTTACTTGCTTATTGCTTAACTTGCTTATTACTTACTTAATTATTTCTCATACGGCACAAACTGGCCGTTTTTGATGGTTTTAAGAATAAATTCTTTGACAACATCGCCGTTTTTATCAAAGCTCAAAACACCACTTGCACCCTGGTAGTCTTTTACTCCGTATAAACAATTTTTTACTTTTTCCACTTCCGTGCCTACTTTTTCAAAACAATAGCTTAAAAGAGATAGTGTATCATAACCATTAGCTGCTAACATTTCGCTTTTAGACCCATATATTTTTTGGTACCTTTCTTGAAATGATTTCTGAGCAAAATTCTCGCTTTCAGCATCAAACGGATAAGGATAAACTAATCCTTCCGCTTGCTCGCCAGCTATTTCAAGTAATTCTTTTCCTTCCGTGACCGAAGTAGCAAAAAGCTGAAATGTAAGATCAAGTTCTTTTATCTGTTTTAAAATTAGCCCATTCATATTCCTGTTGCCAGTCAATATCACCGCTTCTGCTTTATCAGCTTTGCTTTTTAAAAGGATGGTTCTAAAATCAACCTCTTTAGCATCAAAAGTCTGACTTAAACCCAAATTACCACCGATTTTTTCATAAAAACTGGAAAAATTTTCAATATAAGATAAACCGTAATCAGTATTTAACGCTAAAATATTCAATCTCTTATTACCAATTGCCTTATAAACAAAGTCGGAAAAAAAATCAGCCTCCTGTTTTGCTGTAGTTTGTGTCCTAAAAATAAAATCGCCCGCAGTTGTAATTTTTGTGGCTTGAGAAGCTGGTGTTAATAAAATCACTTTATTTTGTTCAGCGATGGGAGTTATTGCTAAAGTTTGAGATGAGCCGTATTCCCCAATAATATAATTTATTTTATCAACACTGATAAGTTTATTAATAGCAGTTACGGCCACCTCACTTTTATATTGAGAATCCTCAAAAAATAATTCTACATTATATTTCAAGTTTAAATTGTCATTTATTTCTTTTTCTGCCATAACAAGACCGCTTTTAACATATTGCCCAGCGTCAGCACTTGTTCCAGTTAACGGCAATATCACTCCAATCTTAATCGGCTCCTTATCCACTTGTTTTTTTGATTTGGGCAAAAAAATGACGAGTCCGACGATAACAACCGCGATGATTAAAATCGGAATCCAAATTTGTTTTTTCATATGATTGCAAATATTGTAAATAACGGCTAATAATGCTAGTTATCCACAAAAGTTAATTTA
>LCCW01000058.1 GCA_000998185.1 Candidatus Kuenenbacteria bacterium GW2011_GWA2_42_15
TCATTAAAAAGCGGGACATCATTGCCATTTTCAAAAAGCACTTCAGTTTCGCCAGCAGCTAAAACAGGACTGGCAAAACTAAAAATTCCCAGAGCAAAAATTGATATTAAAATTGTAATAAATATTTTTTTCATGTTTTATTAACCCCTCTGTCCCGATAGCGCTTGCGCTTATCGGGACACCTCCCCTTGAGTTAAAAGTTGCCAGTGGCAAGTTTTAACGGGAGGACGAATTCGTCCCCTCCTTTTCAAGGAGGGGTCTCCCCGATGAACATCGGGGAGGGGGTGGTTAATTCTGTTGGTTCTGAAACCGCTGATTCCTGATCAACAATAATTTCTGGTTCAATTTCTTCAACAACCGGTGCTGTAATTTCTTCTGGTTCTTCCGCCGGCTCTAAAATTTGTTCAGGCAGATTATTATTTTCTTCCGCCGGCGCCATAATTTCTTCCGCAGCCGGAGCAATTACTTCTGTGTTTTCTTCTTCTGTATTATTTTGAATTATTTCTGGCAACTCGTTTAATATAGAATTATTATTCAAAATAGTCGGATTATAATCTAAAGCTGTCGGGTCATTGGCGGAAAGATTAGCGTGCCCTGGCGTGCCGCAATTATAATTTTGAGCGTCGCTGTCCCAATAACTTAACATTGTGGCTAAATCAGTCGCGTTCATTACGCCGTCAGTGCGATCGCAAGTATGCCAACTTGTGTTTAAAGTTCCATCACCCGGTGTTAAAGTTCTTTCCATTGACCATTTTTTATAATTTGGACTGTTTTCATTTATGCCAGCCGGCCAGTTGTCACTTGTCGGTGTTGGTGTTGAATCAATAATGTCGCCAGTATTATTTTTTAAAATTACGGCTCCATTTGTATCATAATAATTATTTAAACTAATTGTAGTAGTAGCTTGATTAACATCAACATTTATTAATGAATTGTTTTTATTGTAATTAGTGATGATAAAATATTCATTAGCTTGTAGCGTGCCGGATAAAATCAAACTACCTTGGCTTTCCGCCGAATGTTCTAATTGCCAATTAGTTAAATCAATATCATTGCTGGTCATATTTCTTAATTCAATCCATTCATCATTCTCTTTTAAAACATTAGTATCATAAACGCTCCCCATCCACATTATTTCATTTATCACCACATCGCCCGGGCCGGGAACAAAAGGCGCCGCTGGTGTCGCGCTCCACTCGCCGCTTGAAATTGAAAAAGATAAAATTTCTTCATCATTAAAACCGCTATTTTCATCGTCTGTGCCTGTTTGCCAGGATTTTAATTTCAAATCAAAACCGCAGGTTTTGTTTTGCAAGCCTAAATCAGCATCAGCCGGCAAAGAAGCAATAAAATCAAAATTATCAGTGGCTGAAGCAATCAAAGTTGAAGTGGCAACATAAAAATCAGTCAAAGCGCTGTTGTAAATTTCCGCGCTGTTTTTATTGACTTGTAAATTTAAAGCCGCGCACAAATCATTGTCGCCAGGAAAATTTTCAGCTGATATTTTAGATTGAAAATCCAAACTGCCATTGTTTTGCGCAACAGCGGTTGTGGTGGCAATTTGACTGGGCGTGGTCGTTGGTGAAAAATTATTAGCTGAAGAAAAAACCGCGTCCAAAGTGCCGGCTTGATAAGTGTTGTCGGAAGATTCTTCGGTATCGGAAAAACCACCAACAAAACCGCCAGGACCATGACCGCCACCGCCATCGCTGGTTGAATTGATAATATAAGGCTCATCTGGAATGTCAGCAATTTTTACATCCTGCGCCAAAGAGGTCTGCTGGCCATCGGTTTCCAAAACCAAACTGTAGGTGTCATTTGGATCGGCGCCAGCTTTGGGAGTGACGATAATTTGGTAGTGGCCGTTTAGTAAAACCACGCGATCGCGGACATGGCCGTTTTCGTCAACCTCGTCTTCTAGATATAAAGCGCCGGGAATATCGCCAATGGTATCTTTATTAAAGGTGTGACCTTGATCGTCAATGACAGTGATGTTAACTGGAGAAAATACAAGCAGAAAAACATAGTCGCGCCAAGTGCCCGGTTCGGTGGAGAGATGGCTATTAATTATTTCCACATCGTCATCTTGAAAAATTTCGGAGGGGCTTATTGGGCTGACTACACCTAAAGGGTCATGGGAATATTCAAGGTCAATGCCTTGGTTTACATAAGCGGCCCAAACCAATTCTGAACAATACCATGATGGTGAATTGGTGTCAGAATTTTTTTGATGCCAGCTCCAGTCATAAGGCTTTTTTTCGTCATACTGTTTTATTGCAAAGTGTATAGCATTATTTTTAATTAACTTCATTGCCTCTTCGCTTAAACCGTTTCTATTTTTTATACGCAGGATATAGGCGTCTTTTCTGCTAGGATAATCCCATTTGGTAATATTATTTTCATTTACTAAGCCAGGATGACCTGTTAGTGGGAAAGGAACACCTTGGGCTTCAACAACCAAACCGTTGCCAATGTATAAACCAGTATGTCCTACACCAGAAGTATATGGATCGTATAAAATGTCACCTGGCAAAATATCTTGACGCCAAGCAGGCGTGTTTTCGTTAGGCACCAAAAGGGCATCTTTTGTCATTGTTTCGCCGCAAATGCCATTTATGTCTTCAATTATTTTTGTATTGTAATTGTCTTTACTAAATTCCAAATCAGAATACCAAACACGATCCGCGCCTAAATCGCAGGCATAAGTATTTTCTAATAAATAATTGCCATTATTATCAGTAGTTGTTTCCCATTCAACGGTATAGCACCAATTATCTTTTGGATATGAAGGCGCTGTGCAACTGTTTTCACAAACATCATTTTCATCGCACCAAATATACCAATCAAGCGGGTCTCGCACTAATAATTTCACGGTCACATTGGCCAAAGGGTTTTGCGTTTGTAAGTCAGTCACTTGGCCCGTGATATTAATGCCGGTTGGGTCAGGTCCAATCATCATTGCTTTGCCATAAGGAACCTGAAAATTCAAAAAATTACTAATAACAAAAATCAGTATGAAAACCGCAATAAATTTTTGCTTTATTTTTTTAATCATAACTCATGATTAATAATTCACAATTCATCCTTTAGTATTTCCAGTCAGGGCTGTTACCATTGGTGATTTTGGTCAACCGGCCGGTTTTGTCAGCCACGACAATAGCGCCATCAACTTCAAAAATAATGTATTTTTTATCCGGACCCCATGAGGTCTCGCTGGCGCCAGAACCGGCCGCATAATCTTGATTATAATAACCAGAATGTTTAAAAATTCTGAATTCTTGCCCGTCTTTAATAATATAGATGTCGCCATTAAATACTCGTATATCTTTTCCCCGTGACCATTGGTTAGTATCTAACGGTGTTCTGTCTGGATTTTTAACTACTCTAATATTTTTTCCATCGGTATCAACTTCATAGATTTCTTTTTTTTCTGTTGCCATGTCGTACATCAAAAAATATATTTTGCTCCCGTCAAGCGACCAGTATGGAAAAGTAGTTCTCGTTTTATCTTTATCATTATGATACAACATCGTTTCTCCTGTGCCATTGGCATTGATTTTCCAAATGTCAGATATGCCTTCGGCGTTGCGGCGCGTGAACACCACCTCCCCTTTTAATTTACTTAAAAATTCTTTGTCTGTTTTTGGCCGGCTGGCCCAACTGGAGATGAATAAAGCGGCGACGGCCAAAATAACTATGCCGACGATGATAGAGAGCGCAATTAAAATTTTTTTGAGCATAAGATTTTATTGAATCATGAATCATGAATTATGAATCATGGTTTTAGTTTTTTTATTTAAACCGTTAATAAGTTTATTAACAATAATTGATTGTTCAGCCATTGGCTGAAATTCATCTTGATTAATATAGTGAATATCTCTAGCAATTAAAATTTGATTTTGTAATTCCGTTACCGACCCTAGCGCCATTGAATAAAAATATGATTTTTCTTTGTACGATTGGCGGCTGAATCCTTCAGCGAGATTGGAAGTAATAGACACGGAGCATCTTCTTAATTGAATAGTTAAACCGAAAATTTCTTCTTTGGGAAATTTTTTCGTTGTTTCATAAATCATTAAAACCAATTTATGCCCTTCTTTCCAGGCGTTTAAATCCGTAAAACTTTTTATTTTCTTTTGATTGTTATCCATAGTTCATGCTTCATGATTCATAATTCATAATTCATAATTCATGATTCTTCTCCCTTAATCTTACCACCTCTGCTTTGATTTTTCTAACTTCATCAAAAATAATAGCTGCGGCCGGAATGACGATAATCAGCATAAAGCCAAATGGTTTTTTGGCAAAGTCCACGGCGTAGCCGACATAAGGCGCTGTAAAAATCACTTTGCCCGCAATTTCACTTCCCAAGACCTCTTGCATATCTGGCGAATTATTAGCGTCGCCTTTGGTAATATAAATTTTTTGTCCGTTATTGTCTTTGATTTCAAAAATTCTATGCGTGGTCGGCGTCTGCGTTTTAGAAATTTTGCCAAAAGTAATGATGTCGCCGATTTTGTATTCCATTGCTGACTTAATCGCCACAATACTGCCGGTGTGAATTTCTGGCTCCATAGAACCAGACAGCACAGTCAAAATTTTAAAATTTCCAGCCTGCCCGCCGAAGAGGCGGGTAATCGGCAAAACCGAAACAACAAGCAAAATAGCGATCATTGCCAAGCAGACGATAAAAATATTAACCTCGCCTAAGCCCCGCAAAATATCCCGATCATTAATTTTTTCCACCGTCTCAAGGCACTTTTTTAATTGTTCTTTCAGACGGCGACCGGTCCAAAATTTCAGAACTTCCTCGTCAATCTCCCAACTGTTTTTGGCAAAATAATAAACATCGTAAACATCGCGCATGGCGATATTTTTTCGTCCGATCAGCGCCGCCAATTTATTGGCAAAAAGAGTTTCTTTTTTAGCGCCAAACATGGCAATGCCCAGATATTCTTTTGGTTCATATTTATTATTATTTTCACGGGTAGAAATTTCTATTTTAATATTATGCTCTTCATCGCCATAAGACAAAAGAAAGAATATCGTCCATCTTTTTATCTGTTGCTCTTTGATCGTGCCGAATTTTTTTAATATGTTTTCTATTTTATCAAAAACCGCTTGTTTGTCGGCCAACTTGGGCTGGATTAAATCAAAATCCAAATCAACTGAAAATCTGGGGAGATGATAGAAAAAATAAGCGCAAGTGCCGCCTTTAAATCCCAAGGTTGAGGAAATTTCAATGTCGCTGTAAATTTCTTTTAAAATTTGCGTCATTAATAATTGATGTTTTGCTTTATTGAGCATATTGCTGGTATTTTTTTAATCTGATTTCCAGTTGCTTATTTTTGTAAATTTTTGCCAATGGCGCGCATTTTTCCCAGTCAATGTTTCTTAAATTGTCAAAATGATAATTTTTAAATAAATAAATCATATCCAGTAAGGCGCGTTCTTTGCTTGCCTGGCTATAGCCGTTTTTACTGATAATGCCCTGGTTATTAGC
>LCCW01000059.1 GCA_000998185.1 Candidatus Kuenenbacteria bacterium GW2011_GWA2_42_15
AAAAATATTATAGCGGCAACCCGTTCTATTGTAATTATATTCTCTTCCCTATTTTCTCGCAATGATATAGACTTCAAAACTCCTGTCGCGGCTGGCTTTGGGCTTGAAAACGGCAACGCGGCTAAATCGGCTTTTTAGGTTTTTAACAAAGCCGTCAAAATCGCCGCCCTGAAAAATTTTCAAGACTAAATTTCCGTGTGGAGCTAAAAATTTTTCAGCCAAGGAAACCACCCGCTCGTTCAACTCAATTGATTTTAAATGATCAACTTCTTTGGCGCCGGAAGTGGCTGGCGCTAGATCGGAGAGGATGACCGGAAAAAGCGCAGGGTGATTTTTTTGAATCAAGCTTTCCGCTTCAGGCGAAAAAATATCAGCCACAAATATTTTTATGTTGCCGGCAATATGCTCAATAGACTGTAAATCTAATCCGATCAACTCGGCTTTGGGGCCAACAATTTTGACCGCATACTGGAGCCAACTGCCGGGAGCGGCGCCAAAATCCAAGACATCCATGCCCGGTTTTAAAATTTTAAATTTATCTTGGATTTCTGCTAATTTAAAAACACTCCTGGCGCGATAGCCCAGCTCCTTGGCTTTTTTTAAATATCGGTCTTGAGGCACAAAATTTTTAGGCATAAAAACGATAGGGATTTTTTACATTATCATCCTCGGGCGAGGAACTAATATTTTTCCTGTCATCCTCGGACATCCTCGGACTTGATCCGAGGATCCAGTCTTTAAAACCACTCTTTGGATAAATCATCCCAATTTGGATTGTCTTTCTCAATTAAAGCTATCTTCCATTTTCTATTCCAGCCCTTTAGCTGTTTTTCTCGTCTGATCGCTTCGGCAATGTCGTCTGTTTCTTCAAAATAAACCAAATTATGAACTTTATATTTACTAGTGAACCCTTTAACTAGATTGTTCTTGTGCTCATATAATCTGCGTATTAAATCATTGGTGATACCAATATAGAGGGTGCCGTTTTTACTACTGGCTAGGATATAAACATAGTAGTTATATTCTGTCATAAATTCTTTTTTGTTTGTTTTTGCCCTTGGGGCATCCGCCAATGCAAAAAAAGAAATTCTCCTGTGTGATATTCTGGCGGATTTATCTGGATTGCCCGATCAAGCATGCCCTCGGCTACGATCGAGGGTCGGACAATGACAGTGGGAACATAATGACAGCAAAAAATAATCACACTTTAATAAGCTAACTTGTAGAGGTTGAGCCGAACAACGGTTTTTGGGCTTGGAGAAAAATTAACTCCTGCACTCCGGCCAATGGTGGTTTTCCCGCTATTTTGCAGCGATTCAACCAAGCCAACTAGCTGGAGATATTTAAAAATATCAACAGTAGCAAACAACCAACGGCCAGTTTTATGACCGTTATAATTAATGGTGTTTTGGCCACCATTGACCCAAAATTTGCCGCTTTTCCATGTCAGGTCGCCGCCAGTGATTCGGCGGTAACCATCGGGCTGTTTGCCTCGCCAGCAGATTACTCCAGGAGTCAAATTAAATGGCAAATCGTAAGTCAGACGACCCGTACAATCCAAAGAATTGTTGTCGTCTTTAAATTTTGCTGTGCCATTTGTTGCACCAAGCATTCCCCAAATTCCTTTATATTCTTCCTGAATAAAAATTCCCAGCCCGCATGGGTGATTAAAAGAAGACGCTGGATAATTCAAAACAGGAAGAGCAAAAGGAGCTGGAAATTGATAAGTGATAGGGTCCAATGTGCGACCTACAATCAATTTTGGCATCCATTCTTCTGAAAATTGAAAATTAATTTGGGCAAAACCAAGTTCCGGTTTCCCTGCATTGTCAAAATCAGTGTAAGTGGTATAACTGACTTTAACTCTATTAATTCCAGTTTCCAGTGGCCCGCATAAAATTAAGCGAACTTTGGGAATACTAAAACCGGAGGAATCGGTTTTTATCTGACCAAAGCCAGACAGAGCCGACTCACCAGTAGCAAAAACTGCATTTGAAACCAAGATCGAAACGACGAGCAAAAAATAAAGCGATTTCATGATTTGTTCCTCCAAGTTTGTGAACCCATTGTAATTTTGATTATTTTTCTTTCTTTTTGTATTCCAGTAATTTAAGCATAAAAAAAAATAAAGTCAAGGTCTGAAACAAAAATTAACTTTTTGTCAAATTTTGCCAATAAATCAAAAAAGTAATAGACTACACTCTATGGAAATCATCACTGATTACAAACATCGCGAAGCATGGGATAAATTCGTGGGGGAAAACACCAGCCCGGCCAGTTTTTTGCAGTCTTGGGAATGGGGCGAATTTAATAATAAAATATTGGGCAATCAAATTCAAAGATGGGCGATGATTGATGACGGCGAGCTGAAAATTGTTTTTATGTTAATTAAAAAAAACTTGCCGGCTGACAAGTTTTACTGGTATTGTCCGCGAGGACTAATTTGGAAAAAAGATTATCAAAATAAAAGAGTGCTGGCCTATCCTAAAATTATTGAGCAAGTTAATCAGGAAATTAAGGGCGCTGTTTTTATGCGCACCTGCCCGCCAAGCCAGTTTCAAGAGCACATTTCTGGCTTTTTAAAAAGACTGGGTTTTAAAAAACCAAAAATATTAATTCATTCCAAAGAGCCTGATAAAACCTTAATTTTAGATTTAACCAAATCAACAGAGGATCTATTAAAAAAAATGCATCCCAAAACTAGATATAATATACGACTAGCAGAAAAAAAAGGAATCACCATAAGAGAGCTGGCAACAGAAAAAGATATTGATATATTTTATAAATTATCAGCTGAAACCGCTAAGCGAGATAAGATTAGTATTTATAGTAAAAACTATTATTCTAAATTAATAAATTTTTTGACAGCCAATGAAACTGGCTTAAAATTAAAACTATATCTTGTTGAATATCAAAATAAACCACTCGCGGCCGCGCTAGTGATTTATTTTGGCCAAACTGCTACCTATCTGCATGGCGCGTCATCCGGGGAACACAGAAATTTAATGCCTAATTATTTAATTCAATGGCAAGCTATTAAAGATGCTAAAAATGCTGGTATGAAAATCTATGACTTTTGGGGCGTGAGCGAGGAGAATAAAACCTGGGCCGGCATTACTCGGTTTAAACGTGGTTTTGGTGGCCGGGAAATGAAATTTATAGGCACTTGGGATTATGTTCTGGATAAAAAATGGTACTACATCTTGAGGCTATTAAAAATTATTAAAAAAATAATCCCAAAAAAATGATTAAAAAAATAGTAGTCCTGGCAGCCGGCCGGGCAACACGAATGAAAGAACTGGCGGAAAAAAACCCCAAACATCTGATCAAAATCAACAACGAGCCATTTTTATATTATTTTTTTAAAAATATAAAAAAAGCTGGTTTTGCTGAAATAATTTTAGTGGTTGGCAATTTTAAAGAGCAAATGATAGAATTTGCCAAAAAGTATGAGGCTGAATTTAATTTAACTTTAATTGACCAGTTTAAAATAATTGGCACAAAAAAATATGGCACGGCCTGCCCGGTTGAGGCAGTGGAAAATGTCGTGGGCAAGGATAATTTTATAGTGGTTAATGGCGACGATCTTTTTTCGGTTGATGATTTAAAAAAAATAGCCAACATTGAGGATAAATTTTGTTATCTTGCCGGCATCCATAATCCTGAACCGGAACATTATGGCATACTTGAATATGATGAAAACAACTTTTTGAAACGGGTCATTGAAAAGCCTGTGCCGGGAATTGATTTTAACCAATCCCGAGCAATGGAATATTTAATTAGCCCGGGTGTATATAAATTTACTCCAGAAATTTTTAAAGCAGTCAAAAGGATTAAAAAATCTGCCCGCGGCGAATACGAGTTAACTGATGCGGTTAATTTGCTTGCCCAAGACAAAAAAGTCAAGATATTTCCCATCCAAGATTATTGGCAGACGTTTACTAGCCCGGATGATGTGGCTAAAATGGAAAAATTTTTATTAAAATAGCTTTATTTTTTAGACTTAATTAGCTGCTTGTTGACAAATTGTTGACAAGCTTTTTAATTTATGCTAATATATATATTGTCAACTAATTGTATACCATGAATATTGAAAAAATAATTTTAACTGAAATAACAAACAAAAAAAGTCTAAGGGTTGCTGACATAGTTAAGATAACCGGTTTTTCGCGTGCGTACATAAATAGATTCTTTAAAAAGCTGGCTGAAGAAGGAAAAATAATTCTAATCGGCAAGGCTAGCAAATCTTCTTATATAAAAGCTACGAAAGAATCGATTAGACGGAAAAAGAATAATATTTTAGAGATCAAGATGACATTAATGAATCAGAATCTGTCTGAAGATTTAATACTTGAACAAATTAAGAGAGAAAGCGGTATTTTTTTAGATATTCCAAACAATATAAGCAAGATAGTTGATTATGCTTTTACCGAAATGCTTAACAACGCTATTGAACATTCGCAATCAAATAATATTGAAATACTAATAGAACGCGATGAGGATAAAATTCGTTTTGATGTGATTGATAAAGGCATAGGTATATTCAAAAATATAATTCAAAAAAGAAAATTAAAGAATAATTTGGAAGCGATACAGGAACTAACCAAGGGCAAGCAAACAACTGCGCCCAAATTACATTCGGGTGAGGGCATTTTCTTCACTTCTAAGCTAGGCGATACTCTAATAATCCAAAGTTCTAATAACAAGCTTTTATATAATAATATTGTTGAGGATGTTTTTGTATATAATATAAAAAAAGTAATCGGCACTAGGGTGACTTTTATAGTTTCGCTTAATTCAAGGAAAAAAATAGATAGCATATTTCGTGAATATTCATCTAATCTATATGATTTTACTAAAACCGAAGTTAATGTTAAGTTATATAAAATGGCCGCCGAATATATTTCCCGCTCCCAAGCTAAACGTCTGACAAGCGGATTGGAAAAATTTAAAAAGATTGTATTGGATTTTGATAAAGTAGAAACTGTTGGACAAGGATTTGCTGATGAAGTTTTTAGAGTTTGGCAGAACAAATATCCCACTATTAAAATTGAGATTAAAAATGCGAATAAAAATATTGATTTTATGATTGCCCGCGTGAAAGGCAATCGCTAGCCGTAGAGACATTTATTTGGAATAAATAATAAAAGCCAGGGAACAAGTCTCGGGCTTTTGATTTGCCCCAGAAATAAGGGCGTGATAGACTAAAATCATGATAAAAATACTTATTAAAAAATTTATTCCTAAATTTGTTTTAAGTTGGTATCATTACAGTTTGGCGATTTTGGCCAAATGGTTCTATGGCAATCCGTCGGGCAAGATGATTGTGGTGGGCGTAACTGGCACAGCTGGTAAGTCCTCAACTAGTTATTTTATTGCCCAAATTTTAGAAAATGCAGGACTGAAAGTTGGTATGACCACAACAACGTTATTTAAAATTGCTGACAAAGAATGGCTGAACAACAAAAAAATGACCATGCTGGGCAGATTTCAGACTCAAAAATTATTAAAACAAATGCTCAAAGCTGGTTGCACAGTGGCCATTATTGAAACAAGCTCCGAG
>LCCW01000060.1 GCA_000998185.1 Candidatus Kuenenbacteria bacterium GW2011_GWA2_42_15
GCTTATCCCAATTCCATCGTGGAAGCACTGGCATGCGGCCTGCCGGTGGTGGCCATTAAAAACGGCGGCAATCCAGAAATAATATCTGCCGGCGGCGGGGAATTATTTGACGGTGAAAAGAATATCTTGAATATTATAGATAAGGTAGCCGGCAATTACGAACATTATCAAAAGCAAATCAAGCATCCGACAGCCAGAGAAATCACTTTACAATATGAGACGGAAATGATCAAACTCGCACAGAGAAAGCCGAGAAAGATGTCGGCTGTTTTACCCCTGAAAATAAAGTGCGGCCAGATTATTTTTAATTATCTGCAAAAATACGCAATGCTCATCAATAAACTAAAAAACATTAAGCGGGCGAGCTATCGTTACTACAAATACACTTGGCACAGAAACTTGTTGGAAAAATTTTTGCTGCAGCACAGCGCCCTGATGCAAGATAAAATATTGGATATCGGCTCAAAAAGCAGGCGCTATGACCAGCTTTTTAAGGGCGAGGTGACGGCCGTGGACATTGAACCGAATGAAAAATACGATATAAAATACGGCGATGCGCAAAATCTAGCGTTTGAACCCGCCAGTTTTGACGGCGTGTTGTGCTTGGAAACATTATCTTATGTGGAGGACATAAAAAAAGCCGTCGGAGAAATCCACCGCATATTGAAAGATAACGGCTGGACGATTACATCCATACCTTTTATGCAGCACGATCACGGCGACCGCATACGCCTGACCAAAACTTTCGCGAAAGAATTATTTAAAGGCGCGGGTTTTTCGGAAATCAATGTCATAAGCTACGGCAACGGCCATATCGCTGTCTGGGACATCGCCAAAAAAAAATTGACTCTGGACAAGCCATATTTACAAAGAAAACTGGCTTTTTATTTTATACTTTTGCCGTGGCTTCTGATTTTAAAAATTTTTAAACTGGATAAAGTACAGGACAAATATTACACAGGCTTATTCATTACGGCGAAAAAATGAAAAATGTGCGCATAGACGACATCGGCGCGTCAACTAAACATTTTAATCAATGGGGCAAAAAAAGGTTTAGCTTTAAAGGCTTGACTTATTTTTATTTTCCCTGGGCCAATTATTTTTTTCTAAAAAGACATTGGCCATTTAAGGGCTGGGCGAAATACGATGAACTAACAGCGGACGAGTGGCAAAAATATCTGAAAATTTTTGAAGAACATAAAATAAAACCGATTGTGGCCGTGACCGCGAGCTGGGTGGATGAAAAATCAAATTTAATTCCCTTCCCGAAAAAATTCCCAGAGGAAGCAAGCGTTTTAAAAAAAGCGGCTGGCGAGAAGAAAATAATCATTGCCAACCACGGATTAACTCATTGCGTTGTCGGCCGCCATCTCCCCTACCTGCGGCATTCAAACAGAAAAATGCACCGCGAATTCTGGCCGGACTTGCCCAATGAATTGCATAGAAATCACATAGTGGAATCCCAAAGAATGCTGGAAGAATATTTTGAAACACCAATTACGATACTCGTGCCACCAGGCAATGTCTGGGGTGAAAAAACTTATGAGGCACTCCGAGATACTAATATTAAAACCGTCATGGCTAATCGCTATATGTTGGATAGTAATAAGCCGATGGTGGGAATTGAATTTGTGAAGGATGACAACTTTTTTGCCTGCCATGACCGAGATTTTAAGCTGAAAGGTGCTAAGTGGCTTTATAAAAAAATAAAAGAACTGCAAAATGAATAACCCGGTAATCACGGTTTTAATGTCCGCTTACAACGCGGAAAAATATCTGCGCGAAGCGATTGAAAGCATTTTAAACCAGACTTTCAAGGATTTTGAATTTATTATTATCAATGACTGTTCCACTGACAAAACAAAAGAAATCATTGAAGAATACGCGAATAAAGACGCGAGAATAAAATTAATCAACAATGCAACCAATTTAGGACTAACAAAATCTTTAAACATCGGGCTGGAAGAAGCGCGGGGAGAATATGTCGCCAGGCTAGACGCGGATGATGTATCGTTGTCGGAAAGACTGGAAAAACAGTTGGAGTTTATGAATAAGAATCGAGACATAACTTTGACCGGAGCGTGGGCGGAAATAATTGATGAGGAAGGGAAAGCCAAGGGTTTTATCAAGGGCGAAACGGACGAAACGGCACTCTATTTTAAAATGATTTTCAGCAATCAGTTGGTGCATTCTTCAATTTTGTTCAACAAAGACAGCATTGTTGCCGCTGGCGGATATAACGAAAAATATGTATATGCGCAAGATTATGAATTATATTCTCGCCTGCTAACTAACAACAGAATAGCCAACCAGTCAGAAGTTTTAATAAAACTCCGCACGCACAACGGATCAATAACTAGGAATGAAAAAATTAAGGCGTTTTATCAGCAGGCTGTGCTGGAAATAATCAAAAATAACATGAGTAAATGGACAAATATTGATAGTAAAACCTTCGATGAACTGGCCCAGACGGTCATTGTAAAAAATTCTCCCATTGAATTGACATGGGGTAAATATAGACGATGCAAAACAACGCTGAAAAAAATTACAATCGCTTTTTTAAATGGCAAAAAAGTTCCTAAGATCAGCCGTCAAAAAATAAAAGAGTATTATAAAAAAATAAACAAGCGTATGCTTAAAAAGTTGCTGAAAAGCTACCTACCGACTTTTATCTTAAAATAACTTGAAAAAATGTTAACCCTCAAAAAAATCACGCCATATAACTTATTTGTTAAATGGCCGAAAATAATCTGGCGGCGACTCAAAGAAAAAATAAAAAACAGCAGATTAAGAATGCTTTTGTTTCACAATCAGCCGGTGATGCTGGAAGATATTTATGGCATAAAGTCTATTCTTTATCCTTGGGATACAACTCCTTTGGAGAAGTTAATCAGCCGGAAAATTTATCGGGAGGAAATAGCGGCCATAAAAAAATTGGTGCGCGCGGGCGACATCATATTTGATGTGGGAGCAAATGTTGGTTTTATAAGCTGTTTTTTGGCTAAAATAATTGGAAAAAATGGTAAAGTTTACGGCTTTGAACCAGTGGCGGAAACTTTCCATGAACTAAAAGAAAATTTGGCAATCAATCGATTGGAAAATGTTTTGGTGTACAGATTAGCTATTTTTAACGAAAAGCAATCTATAATGATGAATCTATTTGAACAAAAATATTCTAGCTGGAATTCTCTCGGCAAACCAAAATTCAAAGAGCTCTCCCCTATGGCGGAAGAAGAAGTCGCAGCAGAAATGCTGGACAATTTTTGCCAAGAGCAAAAAATAGATAAAATAAATTTTTTAAAAATAGACGCCGAGGGTTTTGACAAATATGTTTTACTCGGAGCTGAAGAATTATTGCGAGGTAAAAAAATAGAATACTTGTCGTTTGAAATATCAGAGATACCGCTCAAGGGATCGGGCGTAAAAGCAAAAGAAATTTTTGATGTTTTAAAATCATGCGGTTACCAAAGTTATAAATTTGATTTGGGTCAAGATAAATTTGTCGGGCCAGTAGATGACTCAAACGAATTTTTAAAAAATTATTACGCCAGTTATCATGATTTAGCCAAGCTATGACACCAAAATTAACCACGCCGGTAATCTTTCTTTTCTGGAAAAGACCGGAAACAACAGTTCGAGTGCTAGAAAAAATCCGTGAGGCGAAACCGCGGGAATTATTTTTGGTGGCTGACGGACCAAGGGATGAGCGGGAAAAAATCTTATGCGCTAAGACAAGAAAATTGGTGGAAAAAATGATTGATTGGGATTGCCAAATTTATAAAAACTATTCTGACATAAATTTAGGCTGTCGCGCCAGAGTATCATCGGGCATTGACTGGGCTTTTGAACAGACAGAACGAGCAATTATTTTGGAGGATGACTGCCTGCCCCACCCCGATTTCTTTAGTTATTGCCAAGAATTATTGGAAAAGTATAAAGACAATGAACGGGTAATGCACATCAGCGGAACGAATACCCAAGAAGGGAATAAAAATTTTCAATGCGCGGCAAGTTATTATTTTTCACAAATCGCGCAAATTTGGGGCTGGGCAACCTGGAAAAGGGCCTGGCAAAGCTATGATGTGAATATAAAAAACTGGCCGCAAATAAAAGAAAGCGAGCAGTGGAAAAGGGCTTTGCCGAACTACGCCGTCAGGGAATACTGGACAAAGCTGATGGAAGAGATGTACCAGAATAAAAATCCCCGCAAAAATACCTGGGACGCTCAATGGTTCTACGCAGTTTTAACTAACAATGGTTTGGCAATTACAGGCGGACAACTATAATTGGAAGTTTGTGTTTAGAATCAATAATACCTGGAAAAAGAAAATCAAATCGTTTTTACGACACTATGTACCTGAGTTGTACAGTTTGGCTAAAGAATTCAAAAATCGCTATAACTAAAAAATGTCCCGCAAATGTGAAGGCGGTTTTATTTAGAATACCATCTTAAAATTTTGCCAAGCCATTTTTCCTGATTAAAGTCGCTTTTAATTTTTTGATAACCGCTCTCCCCCATTGACAAGGCGGTTTCCGAATTTTGCAAAAGATAGATTATTTTTTTAGCCAGTCCATCAACAGCTAACGGGTTTACGAGAAAGCCCGTTTTATTATTTTCAACCACTTCCCTGCTTCCGCCAAAAATCGTGGCAATCACCGGTTTTTTACCAGCCATGGCTTCTAAATTGATTGTGGGAAAAGAATCAAAGCAGATTGAGGGAACGACCGCCAAATCGCTCACCGCGTAATAATACTTCATTTTATCGCGCGGCACTGACCCCGCTAGATAAACATACGGGTTGTGGTTTTTGTACTTGTTTTTGCTGTCCAAAACCAGAAGTAAAGCATTGGGAACGACTTGAACAACCTCGTCAAAAGCGGCCATAATTTGCTTCACGCCTTTGTAGCCGCTTAGGCGGCCGGCAAGAAGAACTATTTTTTTATCGGTTAAATCCAATTCTTTTTTTAATTTATCCACTTCTGGCTGACTGACTTGCCAAGCGGCGGCATTGATTCCATTGTGAATAACTTCAATATTTTTAATTTTATTCTGCGTCAAGGCTTTTTTTAGTTCAGCGCTGACGCTGAAAATTTTTGTAGCGTATTTTAAATAATGACGGATAATAAAGTTGCGCCAGGGATTGAAAGCTTTCCTGTCGCGCTTTAAGCCCTTCCACCAGGAAAAACGATAATTGGCCGCTGAAATATTTTCCAGATTGTATTTTTTATCAACAAAATGATCTAGCTTCGTTTGACTAAAGGCCATCACGTCATGGGCGGTAAAAAAAACTTTGGCGGAGACAAAAATACGAACGCAAAAACCAACGCGTATCTTTGATTTTGACGCGATAAACTGGTAAGCCGTTTTCTTGGCTCCAACCGGCAAAATTTGGCGAGCCAGCAAAAATAAGCACATCATGACCAAGGGCAGCCAGAGCCCGGGCCTGATCAAAGGCGATAGCGGCCGCGCCGCCTTCATGCGCAGAAAACGAATTGGAGACGATGATAATGGTCATAAAAACACCAAAGCGTTAAAAATATTAAAACAAAAAAGTAGAATTGCAGAAATTAATTATTGCCGCGTTCAAGGATATGCTGACAGCTGCTGAAGACTTGCTGCGGCGTAATGCTCTCAAAACATTGCTTAATGGCTGGGTAGTCGCTTAACTTCGGCTGGCTTAACACCTTTGATTGGCCATGACAATAATACTGATTAGTGACGATGACTCCATAGTCTGGTTTTTGGGTTTTCTCATCACAAGGGCCCATAATGTCAACCGTGGGCACTTTCAGAGCGTCCGCAATGTAAAGCGGACCAGTATCAACGCCAATAAATAAATGGCACTTCTTGATATAATGAGGTAACTCATTAATGGATACATCAGTTATAATAAAATTTTGACCTGGTAATTTATCGCTGACTCGCTTAATTTCTTCCAGCTCTTCCGAAACGCCAAAAAATACGACTTGGGCGTGATAACGCAACATTAATTTTTTCAGCAATTCTCTCCACGATTTTTGCGGCCAGTGCTTAAAATCTTTTCCAGAACTTACGGTAACGCCAATCAACGGATAGCGAGTATTGTTTTTTTGAGACCAAAGCTCGACCGTTTGATTATTGCCCGTAAAAAAAAGTTCGTTTGATAGATCGTCACTTTTCGGATTAATTTCATCAAAAAAAGAGAGGTAGTGAGTCTTTGCCTCGGAAGTATAGTCATACGGTCGAATATTAAAAAACGGATAAAAAATCTTTTGCATCTTGCCGTCCAGAGCCGTTGTCGTTACTGCCTTTTTTTCCGCGCCCGTCACTACCCCCAATAATGACGCGTTAAAGTCAGCAAATAAATTCACAAAATAATCAGGGTGAAAACGATGTCTGATCATTAGTCCGGTTCTTAAAACCCAGATATAGCTCGACATCAACTGACCCGCGCTGAAACTAATCAAACAATCAATGTACGGATTGTGTTCCAAAATCTGATGAAACGGCTCGCGGGCGATAACGACAAGTTTGTGGTCCGGATAATATTTTTTAACCAACCTAAAAAGCGGCGTGGTGCATATCAGATCGCCAAGTTTCCCCCGTTGGCAAATGACGATTGTTTTATAATATTTTTTGGGAAATAAGTTGATAATTAAAAAAAGACCGAGCAAAAAAAGATGAAATATTTTTCTAGCATAATAAAAAAATTTATTGTACGGCATGAAATAAATATTATTTTTTTTAACTCATAAGTCTCTATTTAAGGTGCGGGATCGGGCGCTGAACGGCGGACGACCATGGCCGAAATGGCAACCGTGGCAGTAATGAGCATTAAAGGTTCAACCGGATAACGGAAACGGGCGTTGGCCACGGGACTGCTGACAACGGCGAAGTATAAAATTAAAAAATAAATAATTAAAATCCAGAA
>LCCW01000061.1 GCA_000998185.1 Candidatus Kuenenbacteria bacterium GW2011_GWA2_42_15
ATAAAACAATATAGCAATTCTCTTAGTTCGCTTAATTTACTTACCTCGCTTAACTCGCTGAACTTGCTTTCCTCACGCCATTTTCCTCAATTCCCTTATCCTTTCTTCAATTGGCGGGTGCGTGGAAAACAGATTTTTAAATCCATGCGCGGCTTTGGTCCCAAACGGACTGGCGATATAAAGATGCGCCGTGGCCGCGTTTGCCCGCGCCAACGGACTGGGATTCGCGGATATTTTTTCCAAAGCCCGAGCCAGGCCTTCTGGATAGCGGGTCAAAAGCGCGCCTGAAGCGTCAGCCAGGAATTCTCTTTTTCTGGAAATCGCCAGCTTGATTAATTCCGCGATAATCGGGGAGAGGACGATTAATACAATTCCGATGATCATGAGAATCGCTCCGATTTGCCCGCCACCGCGATCGTTTGCTGATCCTCGTCTGCCCCATCTGAAGCGTAAAAAATAGTTGCTCAAAATCGCGATCGCCCCGACCAGCACCACCACGATCGTCATCAGCCGGCTGTCGTAATTCTTTATATGCGACAGTTCGTGGCTGACCACGCCTTCCAACTCTTCATTTTCCAGTCCGTCAATTATGCCCTGGGTCAAGGCGATTGAGCCGTGATTCGGATCTCTACCCGTGGCAAACGCGTTCATCGCCCTGTCCGGTATGATGTAAATCTTTGGCAATGGCACGCCGGCCGTAACGCACAGATTTTCTACCAGCCGGTAAACATACGGATTATCGTTTTTTTCAATCGGCCCGTTTGCCCCGGCCACTGACAAAGCGATTTTATCTCCGGAAAAATAGCTCACCAAAGTCATTATACCCGAGATTATTGCCGCGAAAAATAGCGGACTATAGCCGTATTCCGGATAAATCCGTCCGATCACCCAACCAATGAAAATTATAAACACGACAAAAATAACGATAAGCAGCAGGGTTTTCCTTCGGTTGGCATCTATCTGGCTATACATACAAATAAAATCAAAATGCAAAAGTCAAAAAGCAAACTGACAATTCAAAATTCAAAATTAAAAATTTATTAGAATTTAACGGAAATATTTTCTTTTTCTGCCGTCTCCGCTTCAAAAAATTCATACTTGCCGAATTTCAGCATTCCAGCCACGGTGTTATTTGGGAAGGTTTGAATCTTCGTGTTGAAGTCGCGCACATTGCCGTTATAAAATCTTCTGGACGCCTGGATCTTATTTTCCGTGTCCGAGAGCTCATCCTGCAGTTTGGCGAAATTTTCCGAGGCCTTAAGCTGTGGATAATTTTCCGTTACCGCAAACAGGCTTTTCAGGGTTTCGCTCAAAGCGTTTTCCGTCTTGCCTTTTTCTTCCATGCTCTTGGCACTCATTGCCGCCGCTCGCGCCCTGGTTACATTTTCAAATAATTCCCGTTCATGGGTCGCGTAGCCCTTGACCGTCTCCACTAAATTCGGTATAAGGTCGTGTCTTCTTTTGAGTTGCACATCAATGTCGGACCAGGCTTCATCAGTGCGGTTTTTCAGCCTAATTAGACCGTTATAAACGCCGATTAGCCATAAAATACCGACGACGATGATAGCCAATATTACATACAATGTGGTCATATTTTCTCTTTTCTTGACCAGCGAGTTCTGCAAAAACGCGCTAGCCAAGTCAATTATTCATAAAAATTTTTTTACCCGGCTACTTATAATGTATCGCCTTTGGGCGCGCAAGTCAATCTTCTTTCTTATTCATTTTTTCCGCTAAGAAAAGCTATTTAGGTGTTGATTTGGGCACCTCATCCGTCAAAATAGTAGAACTGCAGGATAAGTCAGGCCGCGCCATCCTTCTTAATTATGGCTATGTTGAGCAGCCGACTGATATTATTCGCTCGTCTTCGCGCGAGATGGAAGATCAAATCGTCAGTATTATCAAGGATATCTACAAAAAAAGTCGTCTATCTTCAAAAAGGGTCGTGGCCGCTCTGCCCAGCTTCTCTGTTTTTAGCTCTGTCATCAGCCTGCCCAATATGAATAAAAAAGATTTGGCCAAGGCTGTGCAATGGGAAGCTAAAAAGTTTATTCCTCTTCCGTTGGAAGAGATGACCCTAGATTGGAAAATCGTACCCGAGAAAGCACCAATCAAACCAATTGTGGTCAAAGGCAAAACACTCGCGTCCGAAAAGCCGGCGGGTAATGTCGGTGCGCCCGATACTGGTCCGAGCGAGAGCGAGACCGGTCAATCTTTTTTCAATAAATTTTTAAATCGGTCCAAGTACAAATCAGCGGCTTCAGCCGGTGTTGCGTTAAAAAATAATCTCAAGGTGCTCCTGACCGCCGCTCCGAAAAAGATTGTTGAACGTTACATCAGAATCTTTCGCGCCGCTGAATTGGAGCTGGTCAGCCTGGAAACCGAAGCTTTCGCCCTGGAAAGAGCCTTGGCCGGCAATGACCCGACCCCGATTATGATTATTGACATCGGCGCCGTCTCCGCCAATATTTCAATTTCCGAAAATAACATTCCGATTCTAACCAGAAGCATTGATGTGGGCGGCGCCAGCATCACCAAAGCCATTATGACCAGCCTTAAGGTTGACATTGAAAGAGCCGAACAGTTTAAAAGAGACATTGGGTTTTCCGCTGTTGGTCCCGGTGGTTTGCCGGATACCGTTAAATCAGCCATCAGCCCAATTATTAATGAAATAAAATATTCCATAGACATCTATTTGGCGCAAAATCCGGCGCAAAATAAAATAGAAAAAATCATTTTGACCGGCGGTAGCGCTTTTCTGCCGGAGTTGGTGAATTATTTGTCAAAATTATTGGACATGAAAGTCGTTATCGGCGATCCGTGGGACAGGGTTGTTTATCCCCTGGAACTAAAGCCGGTGTTGTCCGAGCTTGGCCCGCGTCTAGCCGTCGCCGTCGGTTTGGCCATGAGGGAGATATAAACTAAATTTTTATTTAATCTATATGTTTGACAATCCCGGCCGCTATCAACCAAAAGACAATAATGAGAAAGGGGATCGCGGCATTAATCTTTTACCAAAAGAAATGCAGAAAACGGCGGCGCGCGCCGATTATTTGGGGTACAATACGGAACGGAAAGATAAAATCAAAATTGATCCCAAAGCTCTTCATTTGCCGCCAAAAGAACAGTTTAAAAAAGTGGAGGAGTCTTTACCCAAGAAAATAGCTTCAAAAAGCGGTAAAATTACCGCTAGCCGCCCTGCCATTTGGCGCAAGCTGGTTTCCCTTTTCCATAGCGCCGGTAAAAAAGAAAGCTCGCCGGCGATTTTAGCCGTTAACGCGGTAGCGCCGCCCTTGCCAAAAATTAATCTTGCCGAACAGCCAAAAGCAGTAGTCAAAAATAATATTATTCCCAAAGAAAATTTTGTTGAATCCGCCAGCCGCCCAAAGCCCATCATTCCAGCCAAAGAAAAAAACCCTCTTTTTGAGACCAGGGAGCCGTCGGCAGAAGCAGTCAACGATAATCTGGAAGTGAATCTTTTGCCGCAGATAAAAAAGCGGTTTACTGACCACCAAATCATTTTGAGTTACGGATTTATTCTGCTTATTGGTTTGCTCATTCTCTTTTCACCTTATATTTTTTACCGGAGTAAAAATAAAAGCTACCGCGCCGATAACGAGTTTGTTAGCCGCCAGCTAGAGCTGATTGACGCCAAGACCAAAGATATGCAGACTCAAATTAAAGACTATGGCGCGCTTGCCTGGCAACTGGCAAGCCTGAGCGATGTTTTAAAAAATCATGTTTATTGGAGCCGGTTTTTCCCCATCTTAGAAAACCACACAGTCGGCAATGTTTATTTTACTTCCCTTGAAGTCACGGAAAAAAGCAAAATCACGGTGGCAGGTCTGGCGCTGGATCTCCGTTCCGCCGCCGAAGAGCTGGTGGTTATGAAAAGCAGCCAAACATACTTCAATATCAAGCTAGAGTCCCTTTCTTTTGTTGAACCCAAAAATCAAGGCGATCCGACGGTTTCTTTTTCTTTAAGTTTTGAGATACCCCAAAGCTTAATTGCCGCCGTAGAACAGTAATTGACGCTTATTTTTTTATTTTGAAAAATATGACCATGTCTCCTGCTGAATCAAAAAAACAACAATCTTTTTTCATCGTCTACTTTAAGGTTTTAGTCGTGGTCTTATTTTTAACCCTTTTAGTCCCGGGTTATCTATTGCTCATCAAGCCTGAACGGAGCGTCTATCAACAAAATAAAGCTTTATTCGCGGAGAACGAAAGGGATCTCACTCAAAAAAATGCTCGTCTTTTGGAATACAAAAAAGTCCTAATGAGTTATAAAAATATCAGCCCTGACGATCAAGAAAAGATTGCCGAGGTGTTGCCTTATGATCCCAGCGAGGCCAATCTTTATGTTAATTTTTCTAGTCTGGCTGAAGCCGTTGGCGCCCAAGTGGAGGGTATCAGTGTCCAGTTGGGCGAAGGTTCGGCTGGCCAACGAAGCGAAGAGGAGCTCATCCAAGAAAAATCAGCTTCAGCCGGTCAGGCAACCAACGGTCAGTTAAAAACCGCGCTGGCTAATTTTGAACTTTCCGGCATCAGTTATACAAAAACGAAAGAGTTGTTGAATCTCATTGAAAACAATCTTAGGATTTTAGATGTTAAATCTTTTAAATTCGCCCCGGCTGAAGGGAATTTGAGTTTAGTAATGCAAGTTTATTATCTTAAATAATCAATTCGGCCGCGCTATTTAGTCTGCTAAATCCGTTCAAATATGCTTACTGTCAAACAAGGCATTCCCAAGAAAAAATTATTAACTTATCTTGCCGTCATCGGCCTGATGATTGTTGGCAATGCCATCATTTATTTGCGCAATTCCAGATCCAGCTCTTTAAATATTGAGACTATTGACAGCCTTATTGCTGAGCCCTCCGCCGACATTACCGTTCCCAAAATCGGAGATGAAAAGTCGGTTCTGGAAAATAATCTTTTTTATGCCTTAAAAAAGATTGGTGATTGGCCGGTGGTGCCCAAAAATGTTGGCAAGGCCGACCCGTTTGCTCCGTTCTTCGCGCCCGAGCAGTCCCCATAATTTCCTTTTATCCATCTTCTTTTATGAAAAAAACATCAGAACTAAAAGACAAAATTTTGGACTATTTTTTGGCCCACGGACAATTAACGGCCGCCGAGGCCAGTCAGCTTCGTCTGGAAGTTGATTTCGTTAAATTGGAACAAGCGCTGGTAAAGGCCCAAAATCTCACCGAGGAGGATATCACCAAAGCCAAAGCGGTTATAAGGTAGCCTTAGTTGACCCTTTAAACCTTAAAGCCAGGGAAGCGTCTGATTTTATCGCCCGCGGCAAGAATTATCGCATTGATTATTATATCGCTTCAGCTAGCAGCTTTCACAAAATTTTACAACAATATGGCAGTCTGAAAACAGAGGTAACAGAAGCTTTGAAAATAGCGGAAAATAAATTTGAAACTGAAGAACCGTCCGAGGATAAAATGGAGAAGATTATCAAAGCCGCTCCCATTTCCAAAATGGTTTCGGTTATTTTAAAGCACGCGGTTGAATCCCGCGCTTCCGATGTTCATATTGAGCCGACCACTGGCGAGACGCGCGTTCGTTATCGCGTTGACGGCTTATTACAAACCTCTTTGTCTTTGCCCAAATATGTTCACCCCGCCATTATCTCTCGCATCAAGGTTATGGCTAATCTGAAAATTGACGAAACCCGGGTGCCTCAAGACGGCCGCATCCGCTTGAATATTAATAATAAAGACATTGATTTTCGCGTTTCCACCCTGCCGCTCTACAGCCAGGAAAAAGTCGTGATGAGAATTTTAGACACCTCCAAAGGCGTTTCCACTTGGGAAGATTTAGGCTATGAAGGCAAAAATTTGGAGCTGATGTATGAAAACATACTTAAGCCGCACGGCATGTTCCTGGTTACCGGCCCCACCGGTTCCGGCAAATCCACCACTCTTTACGCCGCCCTAAATCTTTTAAATAAAGAAGAGGTTAATATTATCACCTTGGAAGATCCGGTTGAATATTATTTGACTGGCGTCAACCAGTCGCAAGTTCGTCCCGAAGTCAAATTTACCTTTGCCTCGGGTCTCCGTTCAATTCTTCGCCAAGATCCGGATATTATTATGGTTGGCGAAATTCGCGACGCCGAAACGGCCGAATTGGCAATTCACGCCAGTTTGACCGGCCATTTTGTACTTTCCACTCTTCACACCAATGACGCTTTTGGCGCCATTCCCCGTTTAATTGACATGAAAATAGAGCCCTTTCTTTTAGCCTCAACCCTAAATGTCATTATCGCGCAAAGGCTGGTGCGCACCATTTGCTCCGAATGCAAGGAGTCGATGCCCATGCCCAAAACCCTGATCGCTCAAGTCAAAGAAATTTTTGATTCTATTCCCAAAATAAGCCTGCCCAAAGACATTAGCGAAGAAAATCTGGCCACGATTTATCACGGCAAAGGCTGCGCTCACTGCGACAACACCGGTTATAAAGGCCGGACTGCCATTGAAGAAGTTTTAAGCATCAACGAAGAAATAAAAAACATTATTTATTCCGGTTCCGGCCTTGGCAAAGTTAAAGAAATTTTTATCAAGCAAGGCATGTTGACTTTAAAACAGGACGGCATTATTAAAGCCCTTGAAGGCCGCACCACCGTGGAGGAAATTTTAACCGCTACCAAAGAATAGCCAAGAAATCAAGAAAACAAGAAATCAAGAAAACAAGAAATCAAGAAAACAAGAAATCAAGAAAACAAGAAATCAAGAAAACAAGAAATCAAGAAAACAA
>LCCW01000062.1:0-1013 GCA_000998185.1 Candidatus Kuenenbacteria bacterium GW2011_GWA2_42_15
CCTCTGTTAAAATATAAGTGCATGGCGCGTTGGCGAAGTGGTAACGCGGCTGTCTGCAAAACAGCTATGCGCCGGTTCAATTCCGGCACGCGCCTCCAATGATATACTAAATCTGCCATGAAACGCATCCTTCTCCCCGCCATCTTCGCTCTTTTTCTCTCCGGCTGCTCCATTCCCTTCCTATCCCAAAAAAACTCCGGCTTGAAAGTTACCTCTTCTCCCGAATCTACCGTTATTCTTGACGGCCAACAGCTGGGAACCACCCCTCTGGAAAAAGACCGGCTCGCCCCCGGAAAACACCGCCTGGTTCTGTCTCCCGCCAACGGCGCCGCCTCTTGGGAAACCGAAGTCACGCTTAACGAAAAACTCCAAACCGTAGTTAACCGCCAGTTTGGCGCTTCCGACTCCGAATCCGAAGATTTCGTTTTATCCCTGGAAAAAACTCCTTCCACCCAATCCCAGCTTTCCATTTTTACCATTCCTGACCGCGCCATCGTCCGCCTCAACGGCCAACCCAAGGGATTCTCGCCGGTCACCACTTCCGTCACTCCCGCCGGAACTTACGAAGTTACCGTCTCTTCCGCCGGCTACAAAGAGAAAAAAATTTCCGTCTTAATTCTCGACAACCATCGCCTACTAATTACTGTTCAACTGGCCAGGGCGGCCCTGCTTCCGTCTCCAACTCCCCAGGCCTCCGACTCCGCCCAACCGGAAGAAGACCTAGTCCCCACTCCCACACCCGGAAAAACTGCCGCCAAAACCACGCCTAGCCCAATACCTTCAACCAAACCTAAAATCACTCCGACTCCGTCAACCGCCCCCGCCCGCCCCTATGTCGAAATCCTCAAAACCGGAACCGCCGCTACCAAAGACGCTCCTAAAAACGACTGGCTCCGCGTCCGTGAGCAGCCAAACCAATCCTCCGAAGTGGTAACTTACGTTTACGCCGGAGAAACTTACAAGTTCCTCGATTCTACCGACTCCGGTTGGTATCAAATCCAACTTCCTGAAGA
>LCCW01000062.1:1174-6416 GCA_000998185.1 Candidatus Kuenenbacteria bacterium GW2011_GWA2_42_15
GGCACCAGCCGGTAGCCGGGAACTACCGCCGGCTGCTGAAATGTAAACAAAATATAGGAAAAAATCGACATTATCGCGAACATCGCCACCCACACATCTAGCAGCCGCTCCGAATATCCCCCCAAGGTCGCCCGCACCGAAGCCGCTCGATCTGACAAAAGAGACAGCTCCGCTCGCCGTTTTCCCACCGCCAGAAGCAAGCTGGCCGCAATCACACATAACAAAAACCACACTGACAAATGGATATCTGCCACCAACGCTCCGCTATACACCCGTAAAATAAATCCGGTAGCTATTACCAATAAATCAATTATCGCCACCCGTTTCAACTTTAACGAATACATTATCTGTAATAAAAAGTACGCCAACACCGCCAGGAAAAAGAAATACTGAAGTTTCAGCGCCAAAAACAACGATAAAAAAAATCCTAGCACCGTCAAAAATACCGCCATCGGCTCCGATAGTTTTTCCGATGCTATCGGCCTCTTTTTCTTGAACGGATGCATTCTATCAAGCGGCGCGTCAACTAAGTCGTTAAAAAAATATACCGTTGAAGATACTAGCGAAAACACCAATACTCCCCACGCCACCCGCCAGAAAGCCACCGGATCAAACAATTGTCCGCTAAAGACTATCGCCGCAAACAATGACAAATTTCTTACCCACCGTTGCGGCCGCGCAGTTTTGAGAATCGCCCAAAATGTTTCCACCACCAATAACTCCCTCCTATTGTTAGAACTACTCCTAGTATTGTATATAATTTTTGCTGGCTATTCAATCTTAAGGCCACTATCCCCAAAAGTCCTGTCACCGCCCAATAAAACAAAGCTATCCGCTTTTTTGACCACCCCGCTCTGTCCAACAAATAGTGATGGAAATGCCCTCGGTCTCCCCATACCGGCGATTTTCCCGATAAAATTCTTCTCCCGATTATTATCCCCGCATCTACTAGGGGCACTCCCAAAACTACTAGCAGCGTCCCCACTTTAGTCGTTGATAAAATTGCCAGCACCGCCAAAAAATAACCTCCCAATATCCCGCCGGCGTATCCCGGCATAATTTTCTGGGGATAAAAATTCCATGGCAAAAATCCCGCGTAAGCTCCGGCCAAAATTAAAGCCAGTCCCAAAACAGGCCATTGAGTCACATCAGCCGAAAACCTAAGCGATAAAGCCCCGATAGTCAACGCCGCCACAACCACTATCCCCGGCAGCTGTCCGTCCAGCCCCTTGGACCAATTGACAAAATTCATTACTCCGACGATAAACACCAGCGCGAATAAATCCGACAATACCCAAATGCTTTTTTGTTCCCCAAACAGCCAAAAATTAATTCTCGGCTGATCCAAATTAACAATCCCCCAAAACGGCAAATTTATGTAAGCGATCCCGATTCCAGCCGCTACTACCGCTCCGGCCGCCAAAAATAGTAGTCCTAAACGCAAATATGGATTTAAATCCAACCAGTCATCCGCCACCCCCACTGCCAATCCCACCATCCCCCCGATTAAAATTCCAATCAAATGCTGATCTATAGGCATTAATATCAACGCCCCCGCTAGTATACCTATAAAAATCGGAATCCCTCCACCCCGCGGCACCAATTTTTCGTGCGTATCCATATCTCTTCGCTTTTTCCCCCGAAGCGCCCCCAACTCCTTATATCCCCAAATCACCACCGGAGTCAGCAAAAAAGATATGACGGCCGGAAGAAAGAAAGCAATCATGTCCCCACTCTCCACCACACATTCCACACTGCCAAAAATCCCAATACTTCTATCAATACTGCCGTCCAAACAATTATTCTGGTAATCGTTTTTTGCCCTACCAACATCGTCATTCCCAAAATCAAAGCCAAGGCCCCCGCTCCTCCCAGCCCCCCCGCCATCCACCACAATATCTGCTTCCCGGCCAGTTGCCCCTCTCCCCACGGACGAGAATATAGCAGCGGAATTTCCGGTGGTATTCGTCCCTCTATCCACCACACCGACACTAATATCGCCAAAACCAAACCCGAAGTCGCCCATATTCCTTTTCTCACGACCTTATCCTGATTCACCATCGCCAATAAATCCATAAATTTCTCCTCTCTATCTCGACTCTCTATCTCTATCTTTAATCCTGTGGTACACCACTGCTTCTCCAAATTGCGGTCCTTTAATGTAGAAATCTCCCAGCTCCCTATCCAATTCCGGAAATATCCTGTCTTCGGTTAAATATTTTATTATTGCCGCCGGCCTAGTCTTATCAATCGCCTCAATAGTTTCCACATATCCATTAAAATCAGCTACGTGGTAAGCCGTGGTGTATCTTCCCGCCGGCAATCTTTCCGCCAGCGGATAAATAAACGGCTCATCTCCCCATACAAATATTCGATCGCCCTCATCGGTCGCAATCCGCAAATATCCCGCCAACTTATAATTATCAAGCACCCGATTCCCAAAATATGAAAAATAATCGTCTCTTGTTTTCTTCATCAAAGTGAAATCCAAAAAATTCTGGTAATAAGGCAAAATCGGATACGACCAAAAACCTATTGAAAAATATGTCATCATTCCAGCTGCTCCTAACCCCAAAAGTCCCACCCTGGTCGCAGTTTGTTTCCCATAAATAACCATTGACGTCAATATCGCCGCCGGCACCGCCACTTGAATTAAATAATGCGGATACGGACGCGAAGGTAATAGCGCCCCAAACAGTGAATACAAAAACCACAGTCCCGCAAATTGCGACTGTCGATCAACTCCCAATCTCTTGCCGGCCCACCATATTGCCGCCGTTGCCAGTATCAAACCCATTCCCCGCTGCGCCAAACCGGACCCCATCGCAAACCCGCCCGAAGAATGGTTTCCGGTCTTCCAGGATTGCAAATACCCGATGTTTTGCATCAGTGCCGACCGAACATATGGCTCAAACGCTCCCTGTTTCGTGTAATAAACAACAGAAATCAATATTGGCATTGCAAACCCCGCAGCCATCAACCATAATTCCCTACTCCATATCTTTTTCCACATCTCCCTGATTCCCCTGATTTCCCCGATTATTAAAAACACTACCGCCGCCAAGAAATCAAATCCAACCGGAACCTTAAATAAAAACCCAACCGCAAACATCAACCCTACCACAAAATATTTAATATTTGATATATATTTTTGATTTTTGATTTTTGATTTTTGATTTATTATCAGCATTCCCACTGTTACCGGCAAAATCATAAAAATCTCACCGTTAGCGATGTTCCCCTCAAAAAACAATGTTAGGGCCACAAAAATCACCGTCGTCAAAATCACCGTCGCCTTATTTTTCACTCCTGAAAAGATCAGTTCTGCCAACTTATAAACCACTACTGTGGTCGCCGCATGCCACCACAACAGCATAAACCTAAACCAAAACTGGGTTTGAGCCAGGGCCGCCACTAAATATAAAAGTGGTGGCTTATTATCATGGATATCACGGTAAAAAACCAAACCTTTCCGCAAAGCCATCCCCAAAGTTAAATAAATTCCCTCGTCACCATACCAATACGGCTCAAACAACGACGGCATCCGCAAGACTATCAATCCTAAAACGATTAATATCAAAACTTCGTATTTCTCAATCCAGCTCTTTCTTATCACTTCCTAATTCTATCAGGAAATCAGAATTCTGCTACAATCTCTCTTACGCTTATGAAACTCCTAGTCACCGGCGGCGCCGGTTTTATTGGCTCCAATTTCATTCTCTATTGGTTAACCGCGTCGCCATCTCCGGCATCGACACCGTCGTCCATTTCGCCGCCGAAAGCATCACGGAAAATACCTACATTCCTATAAATTCAACAATCGGTACCAGAGTTATCACTTTTAAAGAATTTTGGAAAGAACAAACGAGAAATAACAAAGTAACGAAAACCAATAAAGGCGAAGCAATCTTCTTAAGAGGAAAACAAACAAGAGCGTTAAGCTTTCTAAACGGAGGACAATGGATGCCTGTAAAGGCTATCACAAAACATTGGTATAAGGGAAAAATTGTAAAATTGACCCAAAAATGGGGTATCATTGAATCTACCCCCAATCACTCTATTTATTCTTCAAATCTTGAGTTAGTCAATTCTGAAAAGAATCCGGAACTCTTAGTAATTCGGGAAATTAACGAACATAACAGAAAATTGAATTCTGTTAAGAAAAGTCTTTTGAAGATAATCGCTGCATATGTAACAGAAGGGAATACCACGTTTAATAAAGCCAATGGCGGTTATATTGTTGAAATAGGCCAGAAAGATAAAGACTGGCTAGAAGATATCGGCAAAACAATTAAAAAAATGTTTGGCTGCAATTTCAACGTTGCCAAAAAAAGAAAGGGGGAATTTATCTGCTTTAGGATGCAAACTTCGAACAAGAAATTTTATGAATATATCATCAATTCTTGTGGAAAATATTGTGATAAAAAATTTTTTCCCGACTGGATTTTCGATCTGACTTCAGAAAACCGAGAATATTTTTGGGAAAAACTACTGGAAGGAGATGGAACAAAAGACGGCAGATACACTACCACATCAAATAAATTGGCTAATCAGATTAGCTTATTACTGACGCTGCAAAAGAAAAAATTTGCCGTCTTCGAAAGAAATAACCCCGGATATAAAAAAAGTTTTGAGTTCAGAACATTTTTTGACGGCTCACATTACGGGCTCAATAAAAAGGGGAAGCAGAAAATTGATTATGAGGGTTGGGTATACGATGTCGAGGTAGAAAGAACGCATAATTTCGTTTGTGGAATTGGTAATGTAGTTTGCCATAATACTCATGTTGACCGCTCAATTCTCGGCCCAGCCACATTTGTAAAAACTAATGTTTTGGGAACCCAAGTTCTTCTTGACGCCGCCGCCGAACACCAAGTCAAACGATTTCACCATGTCTCAACCGACGAAGTTTTCGGCACACTTTCGCTTGATACCAAAACAAAATTCACTGAAGATACTCCCTACCGCCCTAGTAGTCCCTATTCCGCCACCAAGGCCGCCGCCGACCATTTAGTCAGATCATACTGGCACACCTATGAATTACCCGTTACTATTAGTAATTGCAGTAATAATTTTGGACCCTACGAACATCCGGAAAAGTTTATCCCCCTGGCCGTCACCAACCTCTTGGAAAACAAAAAAGTCCCGATTTACGGCGATGGCAAATATGTCCGTGACTGGCTGTACGTCGCTGATCACTGCCGCGCCATTGACGTAATTTTAAACATGGGAAAATTGGGAG
>LCCW01000063.1 GCA_000998185.1 Candidatus Kuenenbacteria bacterium GW2011_GWA2_42_15
AAAATTGCGCAAGCACCAAATCACCGGCCTGGTCGTAGCCGTTATCGCGGCCGTGATTTTGGCAATGATGGTGGAAAAGTAGCTGATAGGTTTCATGTTTAATTAAATTTTGAATTTTTAAGCAAGACGCAAAATTTTATGTCCGGCTTGATTTTTGGAGAGGATTGGTATAAGGTAAAAGCAAATAAACAAACCAAAACTAAATAACTGGGGGAAAGAGAAAATGGCATTAAAATAAGGAGGAGCGGCCATGACTTTCAATGAAAGAGTTCGGAGTGTCATAACGCAAAAAAATTCTCTATTGTGCGTGGGGTTGGATGTGGAAGTTAACAAGCTTCCAAAGTCTGCCATCGTGCACAACAGACAATTTGAATTCGCAAAACGGATAATTGAGGAGACCTCTCCATATGCCACGGCCTACAAGGTGAATACTGCTTTTTACGAGGCGGAAGGGCATCAGGGTTGGGAAACCCTTGAAAGCATTTTTGATGTATTACAGGCGCTTCCAGGTGTGATCTCGATTGCAGACTGCAAACGCGGGGACATCGGCAACACTGCCAGGATGTACGCTAAGGCATTTTTTGATAAGCTGGGAGCGGATGCAATTACAGCGAATCCCTTGATGGGAAGCGATTCGGTTGAACCATTTTTGCAAAACCCGAAAAAGGGCGTATTTTTCCTCTGCCTGACATCAAACCCGGGATCGGCTGATTTGTTGCAATTATCATTGGGTCAACCTAACTTGTCAGTCTATTTTAGGTTGGCGGATATGGTTGAATCATGGAATGGGGGCGAAAATTGCGGACTCGTGGTTGGTGCCACCAAGCCTGAAATAATGGGACACATCCGCAGAATTCATCCGGATTTGCCATTTCTCATCCCTGGCACCGGTGCCCAGGGCGGAGATTTGGAAAAGTCGGTATTGAACGGCACAGACCAGTTTGGTACCAATGCCCTGTTTAATTCCAGCCGGGCTATACTGTACGCTTCCGACGGCGAGGATTATGCAGAAGCGGCGGCCAGAGTAGCCCGCGAAACCCGTGACGCACTCAATGCGGCACGGGAGAAAAAGGTAAAATCATGAATAAGCAGAAGGTTTTGAGGGTTATAGAAGAAAATCAAATTTTTCTCTTAAAACCCAGTGATTTTGATGGTCGACACATGACAAGTGCCGAAATGCAGGCAATATTTAAATACTTCAATGCATTTTGGCAATATCCGGACAAACCACGAGCGGAGCAACCACACGCTCTGCTAAAATCTGAATTACATAGCGACGGCTTTATTGCATGCAAAGAAGTGTTGGATTACCCGGCATTATGCGCCATATTCGCCAATGAAATGCTAAAAGTGATCAAGATGAACATAAATCCTGCATCTCTAGCCCGTATTGGCGTAGTAACGAGTCCGGCTTATTCAGCGATTAGTCTGGGTACAGGGGTTGCTCAATTATTGAGTGAGCAATACAACCCGGGGATTAAATATGTTATAGCGGAAAAGGACCAAAACGGGAACCCGACAGTGATTCGCGGTGGTCTTAATCCAGAACTAAAAACTTTGGTCATCAATGAACTCATGACAACAAGGGACGGCAGCACATTTGAGACTAAAAATGCGGTTCTAACTTGCAATGGCGATAATCCCGCGCCGACGGTCATTGAGCCGGCTTTTATCCTTGTCCATCGCTCAACCGATCACTCCTTGGCTGATGGCTCGGCTGTCAAATTTGTTTTTCATTTGAACATTGAAAATTATCAACCAGACGCGTGTCCCTATTGCTCTGCTGGCTCTAAAGCACTAAAACCCAAAGAGGGAAAAAACTGGGAGATGTATTTCAAAAATTGAAAATTTTCAAAACTAACGACCTAACCAGCGAAGAAAAGGAGATCTTCGCTGGTTTATTTTTTAAAAATATTTTAGCAATGAAGCAATGGGGCAATGAAACAATCAACGGATAGGATTTTGAAAAATAATCATTTTCCGCCTATACTGAAGCTATGGACAAGTTATTAAATTTTTTAAGTAAGCACAATAAAAAAATCCTTGCCGGGATGGTTGGGGCTTATGCGATTGCCTATTTCGGCGACCATTTTGAACCGATTTTAATTTTATTTCTTCCACTCTATTATCTCTGGCAGTCGCCGATTTTGCTTTTGATTTTACAAACAATGTTTTTGGGGCTCGCGGCTTGGCCCATATATTTAATAAGCGCCGAGGTGTTAAACGGACGCTGGGAATTTATAAGCAACCAGAATAAAACACCCTCTAACCGCGGAACCGATACGCCCGCCTGCCGGCGAACGGGGAATTTAACGGAACCGATGCGGAGAAAATTAACGGTTGAAGTCGAGATTGCTTCGTCAAATCGCATTGGCGATTTTTCTCGCAATGACAGAAAAAAATTGGTAGCTTTGGGCATCGCTTTTCTCTGGCTAATCAATCCGCTCGTACATAATGTCAACCTGTTTGAATTTCACGCCATTGCTTTTCTGCCGTTTTTGTTTTTCTGGTTATTTTATTTTTATTTAAAGCTAAAAGAGCAACCTGCCACTAAAAAGGTGTTTTCGTGTTTTTGTGTTTTCGTGTTTTTGTGTTTAATGGTGCGTGAAGATGTGGCGTTTATTATTTTGGCTTTCTTAATCATCGCCTGGATTGACGCATTTAGCAATAAGAATAAAAACCTTTTACGAATTACAAGTTACGGATTACTGATTACAATCACCTACTGCCTTGCCTCATTTAAAATAATCAGCCAACTCTCCCCGGCCGGCTTTTCGCCGTTCAGTTATTATTACGACTGGCTTGGCCAAGACTGGGGCGAAATATTCAAACATATTTTAACTATCGCTAATTTGGAAATGGCGCTCGGGCTGTTGGCGCCATTCTTATTTTTACCACTAATCAGACCGCAGTATCTCTGGCTGGCGGTAATCCCATTGGGACAGATAATCTTGTCGGCGGCCGGTGGCGGAGCATTGGCCTGGCAGATTCATTATGGCGCCTTGTTCCTGCCAGCTTTAGTACTCGCCTTTATTTTTGGCTTTAAGAAAACTCAAATTTGGGTAGCAAAAAAAATTCAAAGCCAATATCTCTTATTGGCAGTAATTATTATTTTTAATTTGGCGCTTTGGCCGAGCTTTGGACCATTTTCTGGCAAAGCTGCTCCAATATCCAATAAGCAAGTTGTCAACGGCCTGATAAAAAAAATTGAGCCGGCAGCGAGTATGCTGGCCAGTTACGAATTTTTGCCGAACTTGTCAGGCCGGCAAGAAATTTATGCCCTGAATTATTTTTTCCTGGGCAAGCAGCAGTTTGGAGCGGCTGATTATGTGTTATCAAAAAAACCGGAATATATTTTGATAAATTTTGATGATTTAATTGGTTTTGATTTACACTTGGCTAACTTGAACTGGAGCGCCAAATATTATCCGGCCGGCGCGGCGCGCTTACGGGAACTCCTTAAAGATTACGGAATTGTGGCGCTGGAGAACAATGTCGCGTTGTTTAAAAAAAATTACCCAAGCGACAGAAGCCTCTACTCAATTAACAACCAGCAACCAGCAATTAGTAACCAAAATGAGTTTAATTTTGATAATAAAATTAAATTAACCAATTACGGATTACAGATTATCCCCCTGCGGGGGATCTCCCGTAGGGAGACGGATCATAAACTATTTTTATCTTTAACCCTTGAGCCACTGCAGCCGATGGGCAAAGACTATCAGATAATTTTAAATGATGGGACAAATAAAAAAATCCTGCCCTTGGCTTACGGACTGTATCCGACAAGCCAGTGGCAGGTGGGCGGAAAAATTACGATAAGCTATCAGCTGGACTGGCCAGTAATGGAAAATAAATCTATCGGCTTAGAACTGGGCAAGCTTTACGGTGGACTGGAAATTGGAAAATTGCGTTCAACGGTAACGGTGATAGATGGCGCGGAGAAGTTGGGAGAAGCGGTAAAATTAAAATTGGAATAATTTGTCTACCAAAACAGTCTTTTTACTGTCATTGCCCAACCCCCCGATCGTAGCCGAGGGCAGGCTTGACTGGGCAATCTAGACACGCCTTCTTTCCTGTCATTGCCCAGCTCCCGCCTGCCAGCGCCTTGAGCGCAGCGATTGGCGGGCAGGTGGCTGGGCAATCCAGAAAAAAAAGAGATCTGCCAATTGGCGGAAGAATTAGATCCTCGGATCTCGCCGCAGTAGCGGCTCGTCCGAGCCCGCCTGCCAGCGCCTTGAGCGCAGCGATTGGCGGGCAGGGATGACAGAAAAGGTAACAACCCGTCTAATAAGCTATGAAATAATTAAGACTTATCCAAAAAATGGGAAATTATTTTAAAAACCGGCCTAGCGGTCCGGGTTTTTAAAAATATAGACCGTGGCATTTTCAAAACCGCCAAATTGTTTTTCGGCGACGAGTGGCCAACGCTCTTTTAAAAACCAATCCAAAACCAGATCAACATTATGAATATTGGCTGTGGTCGCAGGATAAACCGCGATTACCCGATTATGTGCCGAAAAGGCTGGCCCGAGATCAGACATGGCGCGAACAATCGGACTCCAGTTGTATTTGATGGCGCGCAACAACAAATCGTCTTCCAGCCCCTTGGCCAAAACTGGCGAAGTTGACAGTTTGCCTGTGTAATAATGGCGGAAAAGCAATTCGTAGACCGAGGCCGGGAATAAAAGAATGTCACCTGACTTTTCCTCTTCAACCACATAGCGAGCAACCTTTTCCCATTGATACTGGCCTTGGGTTTTAATAATAAAAGCGCTATTGGGCAATAACAAAATAAAGACCGCGGCAATAAGCGCTTTTTTAAAAACTGGCTTTATCTTTAGATCAGAAAAACCAATACCTAATAGTAAAAATAGACCGGCGCTGCCGATAATGTAATATTTGGTAACCCAAACCTGCAGAATAAAACCCAAAGCCAGGGGAATAATAAAGATTAAAAAAGCGAAAACTGCCGGCGGTAACAATTTAAAATTTAATTTAATTTCTTTGTCCGCCAACGACCAACGAATATTTTTGATAAAAACAACAGCTAGAATCAAACCAAAAATAATCAGACCGAAAAACTCCAAAAATTGTGTCTCTAGACCCAAGAAAAAGAAAGCGCGAGGAATCTCAAATAGGAAGAAACCGGCAGCTGTAGTATGAAAATACCAGGCGGCGCCGTTCAGCCGGGCGAGATTGTGAACAGTAAACCTCCAAAGCCAGGGCAGAAAAAATAAAATAACAATAATATTGGCAAGCAACCAGCTTATCCAGCTCGGTTGTTTTTTATTCAAATAAAAATGATGATAAAACCAATAAGCGCTGGTAATGAGAATAACAAACAACGCCGTCAGATGAGTATAAAGCGCGAGAACGGCGGCGACTATATAGAAAAAACATAGCCGTTTTTTGCCGGTGGCGAGCCATTGCCAGAAAAAATAAAAAGACAACAGGCTGAAAAACAACAACATCGGATACATCCGCGCGTCCATAGAAGTAAAAAGATAGTAGGA
>LCCW01000064.1 GCA_000998185.1 Candidatus Kuenenbacteria bacterium GW2011_GWA2_42_15
CTACCGCCTGCCTGTCCGGTAGGCAGGGCGAGGCGGGGAAATTGGAAATTGATTTGCGACCAAATAGAGCGCAGTAATTTATATATTAACAAAAGATAAATAACTAAACCGCCCAAGCCCACTTTTAGGAGTAAATCCAAGTATGCCCATTCAAAAGCGTAAGTGGTGAATTCGCCGCTAGCGCCGGCAGTAGCGGCAGTGACGCGCGGGTCAGCGCTTTTGTAAGTCACGGTGGCGCCAAAGCCGGAACCGATCAGTGGGTGATTGGCAATGACCTGACCAAGCGGTTTCAACATATTCAGGCGAGAATTGCCGGCAGCTCCCACTTGCGTGGCCCGATTGGCGAAAACTTGAGATAAGTCAGCGCTGATTTTCGGCGGAGCATAGGCAATTACGCAAATAAGCGCGAGTGAAAAAACAAAAATAATAATCGGCTTTAAAAATAGCGCGACCGAATTCTTTATTTTCTCCAATAACGAGTAACGAATAACGAGTAACGAGTAAATTGTTAAAACAAAATAAATAAATAAGCCCGCAACCAAGCCAACCCAAAAAGAGCGGGAAAAGCTAATCATGACCACGCTAAGACAAGCGATGATCATTGAGTTGTAACCGATAACCCGGAACTTTTTCGTTAGCGGCAAGAGGATAAAGAATCCTAACAAAGCGTAAATTTGAGATTGAATAAATATACGATAGAAATTACCGTTGAACTGTGTGATTTCCCCCACCCTTGTGTCGCGCACCCATTGATAAACTTCAGGCAAAGCCCAGATAAACTGGTGAGAAAATATATAGAGCAAAATCAGGGTTTTAAGAATGAGCCAGATAAGCGCGGCCGAAACCACGCTTTTGAAAACAAACCAAAATCGTCTATCTTGGTGGCCAAGCAAAACCCCAAGCCACGACCGCTGACAGCCAAAGATAATATTTAAAAAATTTAAACGCTTTGAGCGTCTGCCAGTAATTGGCAAGACCATTTTTAAGAATATTAACGGCTAGGGCGAGCATCACTACGATAAAAAGCCCCAAGCGAATGGAGATAATGGTGGAACCGTTGGCCAGATTTAAAGAAAAAAGATAACCATACGAACCAATAATTAACTCCGCAAAAACAGCAAAAAGACCGTAAGCTAAATTTTTGAGCGAGAGGAAAAGCACCATGACGAGGATAACGAAAAAACAGGCCGTATTAAAAATCGGCAGCGCCCAAGCAAAAATAGACAACAGTTCAATTAAGGCAAGAAAGAGAATGGTGGTGCGGAAAAGGGACATTAAAAAAATTTCTAATTACTAATTCCTAATTTCTAATAAATCTACGAACATATCAATCAGTTACAAATTTACGAATTCTAACCTTAGCGTGGTATCGCAGGCCGAGCACTCTAGGTAGCTTGTTTGTATATTCGTAAGAGATTAGTATATTAGTAGATAATTATCTTCTCCACAAATCAACCAGCAGCGCGAATAGAATGCTGAATGGCTGAAGCAGCCATAAAACAAACCACTGCCATTTTTTGCCGTGCAGCCAAAAATATCGTTGCAGCGAATGATTCCAAACAAGTTGTTTGCGCCAGTCAAGCTGACGGAAACTCATGGCGCCGTGATGGATAATGGCCGATCCTGGCAGGTAAATTGTTTTGAAACCGGCGTTTTTGGCGCGGCGGCAATAATCCACTTCTTCAAACCAATAAAAATATTTTTCGTCCAGAAGCCCGACTTCGTCTATAACCTCGCGCCGCATCATAAAAAAAGCGCCCATCACCTGGTCCACCTCGGACAGCGCGTTATAATCAAAATCTTTGGCCAAATAGGAGCGCAAAAACTTTCTAAAAAATCCAAGCTGGCGCAGTTTTAAAAGAATCAATGTTTGAGAAAACCAATCGGGAAAACGACGGACAGACCCCTGGAGGCTTTGATCCGGATTTAAAATTTTACAACCGGCTATCCCCCACTCTTGGTGAGTATCCAGCTCGGTTATTACTGCCGGCAAAATATTGTCAAAAATTTCCGTATCCGGATTTAAAAGTAAAACATAGCGGCCGACCGACCGGCTAATCGCCTGATTGTTGGCCGCGGCAAAACCGAGATTCTTATTATTAACAATCAACTCTACCTCCGGAAAGCCATCTTTGACCATCTCCAAGGTGCCGTCAAGCGAATTATTATCAACGACAAAAACCTCAAACTTCAATCCGGAAGTATGCTCGTGAATTGAGGCCAGGCACTTGCGCAATAAATCCCTGACTCGCCAACTGACAATAATGATTGACAAATCCATATTCTTAATGTTAGCAAAAGCAAGGGATAAAGCAAAGTTAATTAATTTTTAGCTTAAATTAGCAACCAGACCAAATAACGGCTGTGGATAAGAAAGGGTCTAATTTGTGAACAAAAAAGACTTGCTTTTGGGGACGCTAAAATGGTAAGATAAAAGAGCAAAAAAGCGATAAGCGAGGTAAGCAGTAAGCAGGTTAAATTAATTAAGCAAGTCTAGAATTGGCCCTTATGGTTTAAAAATTGTTTTATTTGTATATTCGTAAATAATTTGTAATTCGTAGTTTTTATGAAAGATATTGGCCGCATGCCGCCGCAAAATTTGGAAGCGGAGCAATCGGTGCTCGGCTCTCTTTTGATTGATAAAAATGCCATTACTAAAATCGCCGACGGACTAATCCCTGAAGAATTTTACAAAGACGGCCATCGGATTATCTACGAGCATATGCTGGCGCTTTACGAAGACAAGGAGCCGATTGATGTTTTGAGTTTGACCGCCAGGCTTGAAGAAAGAAAATTGTTGGAGGCGGTCGGCGGCAGAACATATCTGATTGATTTGACCAACGCGGTGCCTACGGCTTCCAATGTGGTTTATTATGCGAGAATCGTCCGGAAAAAAGCCACCTTGAGAAAACTAATTGAGACCGCGGCCGACATTGAACAAATGGGTTATGACGAGGGCAGCGAAGTGGACGCTCTTTTGGATCAAGCCGAGAGCAAGCTGTTTGGCATTTCACAAGGATTTTTGAAACCGGAATTCATCCCCATCAAAAACCTCCTGACGGAAGCTTTTGACAGAATAGACGATCTGCACAAAGAAAAAGGCAAATTGCGCGGCGTACCAACCGGTTTCAACGATCTGGATAAAAGACTGGCCGGTTTGCAAAAATCAGATTTGATAATTCTCGCGTCCAGACCAAGCGTTGGCAAAACCAGTTTGGCCTTGGATATAGCGAGACAAGTGGCGGTCAGACAAAAAGTGCCGGTGGCTATTTTTTCTCTGGAAATGAGCAAAGAACAATTGATTGACCGGATGCTCTGCGCCCAGGCCGGCGCCAGTTTGTGGAAATTGCGCACGGGCAATTTGTCCGACCGTGAAACTTACGGCACGGAATCTGATTTTTCCAAAATCGGTCATGCCATGGGCACGCTTTCCGAAGCGGCGATTTTCATTGACGACACGCCAATGGCCAATGTGATGGAAATCCGCACCAAGGCCAGAAGGCTGCAATCAGAACACGGACTCGGGTTGATTGTGCTTGATTATTTGCAATTAATGGAGGGCCGGTACGGCACGAGTAACCCGGACAACCGCGTGCAAGTGGTTTCGGAAATATCGCGCGGGCTAAAATCCATCGCGAGAGAGTTGAATGTGCCTCTGATGGCTTTATCGCAGCTTTCAAGACAGGTGGAATCAAGACCAATGGCTATTCCAAAATTGGCGGATCTGCGCGAAAGCGGCTCAATTGAGCAGGATGCCGATGTGGTAATGTTTATTTACCGAGAGGAAATGTATAAAAAAGAAACCAGCCGGCCGCACATTGCCGATATTTTGATTCAAAAACACCGCAACGGGCCAACCGGCACAGTGTCGTTGTTTTTTGACGAGGAAACGGTCAGAGAAAAAGTTGAAGCTGAAAATCATGGAGTAAAAATTGTAATGAGCGGCAATCAAGAGGTTTTGCAAGTGGAAATTAATCCAGCGCTAAGCCGCGAGGAACAAGAAAAATATTTGAAAGAAACTTTTAATGAGGCAATAAAAAAAGTGCAACATTTAATGGCGGAAAAAATGATGGCGCTGCAATAGGTTATGAATTATCCCGACCCCATAAAAAATCTGATAGACAATTTTGCTTCTTTGCCTGGCATTGGCCAAAAAACCGCGGAGCGACTGGTTTTTTATTTGCTTAAAAAAGGCGAGCAAGAAAAGATGATTGAATTCGGGCGGGTACTGGCAAATATCAAAAAAATAACGCCGCCCTGTCCTGAATGCGGCAATGTGAGCGAGAACGGAAGATGCAATATTTGTTCGGATCGCAAACGCGACAAAACGACACTGTGCATAGTGGCCGAGGCGCAAGACATTTTTTATCTGGATAAAACCGGGGTTTATAACGGAATTTATCATGTGCTCGGCGGACTGCTTTCAACGGCCGATGGGATAACCATAAAGGATATCAATACGGAAAAAATTATGGGACGGATTTTGCGCCAGCATGTCAGGGAAGTCGTAATGGGTATTAATCCGACGGTTGAGGGCGAATCAACCATAATTTATCTGAAAAAAACTTTACGGGAAAAGTTTCCTAAAATAAAAATCACCCGCTTGTCGCGGGGTTTGCCCATGGGCGGGGATTTGGAATACGCGGATGAAATCACGCTCTCCAGCGCGATTAAGAACAGAAGTGAAATTTAAGCGGCTTTGGCTTCCGGCCACTCTAGCTTGGTCGCTTGCTCAATAATTTCCGCTTCTCCCAGATGATCTTTTTCCGCCATTATGCGGTGCAGCATAATTGCCTTGCGCGCCAATTCTTCTTCAGCTCGGTGGTGTAAATCTTTCTGCTCCTCAAATTTAACACCTTTTGCATCTTGGTCCGATGAAAGCTCTCTTTTTAATAATCGCCCGTAATCGTTGATTACGCTCGCGCGAACGCGCGGATCGTTATTTCTCGCGTAAATTATCGCCAGTTTAGTCTTGGTTATTTCTTTACGCCGAGTCTCCTGAATGTTGGCAATTATATCCTGAACTGCCACGCGCTTGTCTTTATTTAAAGCACCGAGCCGATGTTGGCGGATAAGAGACGCCGAGGCGCGGCTACTTTTGATGTCTGGATTGCGCGGCCTACTTTTATCTAAAATTTCCTCAGAAAATTCATTCACATGATAAGCTTTCTCTAGTTTGTCTTTTTCCTCCCGCCAAAGTTCTTTCAGCTGATCGGCATCTTCTCCTTTTCTTTTTGAGTTAATCATTGTCTGATAGGCACTTTCTACATTATCCTGCTGTGCAAGATAGCCGGCAAGGTCTTCCAATAGTTCTGGCTTTTGTTTGCTTAAAACTTGCTCAATCTCCAATAATTCGTCTTCTGTTTCCACGGTTTCCGCTTTTTTTAAATGCGATCGCAAATCCCGCAGTTCATCTTTCTGCTTCTTTTTAAACGCCAGTAAGTCTTGTTCGGATTTTGACAGTTCATCTTTGGTAATTTGTAAATCCTCAAAACTACGGAATATGCGCATAAGATAAAATTTAAATCCGGCCGTAAAGACCGGATTGTGTTTAGCTGATTGAAGTTATTTCTAATTTTGTAAATGGCTGTCTGTGGCCGTAGACTTTATGATAGCGCGTTTTATTTTTGTAATGCACCACGCGAATTTTCTTGGCCCGGCCTTGTTCCAAAACTTTAGCCTTAACTTTGGCTGGTAAAACCGGCTGGCCGATGGCTACATCAGAACCGTCTTCATTGGCCAAAAGCAAGGTTTCCAAATCAAGCTCGTCGCCGGCATTGGCCTTGAGTTTTTCCACTTTCAAAATATCTTTTTCTTTGACAACATATTGCTTGCCGCCAGTCTTGATAATTGCAATTTTTAGCATACTGTGATTAGATTAAGGATATTAAGAAGTATAGGAAAAATTGTAATTCTTGTCAAACGAAAGGAGGCCTACCTATGTGGCTAATAGCTTTTATTGTAATTTGGGGGTTGTTCTCCTATGTTGCAATAAAATTTTAGTTTTTTGTCAAAAAGGAGGACGCATGTTCGCAGGATTGGAACAAATCGTAGAGGTGATTGTCGTAGCAGTGGCTATAGCGATAATTGCGGCGGCTATTATTGACCTCAAAGAGACCCGCTCCAGCGAGAATGGATCTGGAGAGCGGTAAAATAAAAAGGGAGCAGACATCGGAAATCCATTTAGATGTTGTTCCCTTTTTTTCTTTGGGACCTTCGCGGTCAGTGCTAACCATAGCGTCTCCTCAGTGTTTGTTGAATAGCTCCTCAATTACTACGGGTCCAATACTAAATACTATCCAACCCTAAGTGGTCAAAAATGGATAAGTGGATAAAAAATCATCGGCCCGACAATGGTTCGGACAAGATATTTTTAAACCCCATTCCCCTTTTAGTGTGTCCCGCATTTTGAGAAAATTGCCATATAGAATATGGCAAAAATTACAAGAGCAACAATCACTGGCAAAATTGCAATATGGAAGAATACAATAAGACAATATAGAGCGGCCAACCCTATCAAAGTTGCGATGTATTTCACGGCTTTCTCCTTTTCTTGGTTTTATTATTGATTTGGTTTTTGTCTAACTGTTTTCATCAACCTAGCATAAAACTCCAAATTATTCAAGCTGGCGAGGCGTTGGCCCAGGGATTTACTGACTTTAAAAAGATGGTGTAAATAGGACTTGGAATGCTCGCGCAGTTCCGGAAGCTTGCTGTCCGCGTTTATCGGCGAAAAATCCTTGGCAAATTTCGCGTTGGTAATATTTAAAATTATATAAAAATCTTTTCCAA
>LCCW01000065.1:0-2979 GCA_000998185.1 Candidatus Kuenenbacteria bacterium GW2011_GWA2_42_15
AAATTTCTTGACCGGTTTCCTTTCTTTCTTTGTCCTCGGCTTCTCCTCTTTACTCACTTTGAGCGCCGCCTCTCCAATCTCATCCGCCATTATCCCTGGCTCAAACTCCAGCTCTACCGCCGGCTTCAAAAACTTCAAAATCTGATCCAGTTTGTAATTGATGGTTTTTAATTCCGCCTGGTATTGTTTGCCGTTAGCGTCTCCGCCGCGATTGTCACGATTGTCCCGATTATCATAGCTGTCTCGGCCAAAACTCCTGTTGTCACGACCACCATCTCTGCTTTTATTCTTACTAAAACAATCATCACAATAAACCGGTTTTGTCCCGGACGGCCTAAACGGCACCTCGCAGTTCGCCCCGCAAGCCGAACACACCGCCTGAAATTTCTGTCTAGCTCCAAAGTCCCGGCCCGGGCCAAAACCGCGATTGCCAAAATTTTGCCCGCCAGATCGTCTGTCTCTGTAGCCGCCGCCCGCTTGATTATCCCTGTTATCTCTTCTCATAATTTAAAAGTTAATTAATATCGTATCAGTATTCTTTTTTTCAATGTTTTTAAGGTGTCCCTTCAGTGTTTGCCAGTATTCTAACTTTCCGCGTTTGTTCCGTACTTTTTTTTCTTCTGCGTCAGCCCAGCGTCTTTACATTTACATAAATAGCGGCAACATCACCAAAGTCAAGGTGGACAGTAATTTAATCAAAACATGCAGTGACGGCCCGGCCGTATCTTTAAAAGGATCACCGACTGTGTCGCCAACCACGGTCGCTTTGTGCGTGTCAGAACCCTTGCCACCCAGATTGCCCGCCTCAACAAATTTTTTGGCATTATCCCAGGCACCGCCGCCGTTGTTTAATACCAGGGCCATCAGCACCCCGGCAATCGTCCCGACCATGAGCATCGCTCCGACCGCCTCGGCCTTAAAAATATAACCGACCGCGATTGGCACTATAATTGCCACCAGTCCCGGTGCTACCATTTCCTTTAGGGCACCCTTGGTTGTGATGTCCACGCACTTGGCGTAATCCGGTTTGGATGTGCCAGCCATTATGCCCGGATCATTTTTAAACTGTTCTCTGACTTCATTGATGATGTAATGAGCCCCGCGGCCGACCGCTCTGATGGCCAAAGCGGAAAATATGAAGATCAAAGCCGCGCCCAGAAATCCGCCCACAAACACCGCTGGCTTCGCCAAATCAATGCTCGTCAATTTCGCGTCGGTCAAAAACGCCGAGAACAAAAGAAACGCTGCCAAAGCCGCTGACCCGACCGCGTAACCCTTGGTCAGGGCCTTGGTCGTGTTGCCGACCGCGTCCAAGCGGTCCGTAATTTTCCGCACCGACTCGTCCGCGCCGGACATTTCCACAATCCCGCCGGCATTGTCCGTAATCGGCCCAAATGTGTCCATAGCTAACACATAACCGGCGGTTGACAACATCCCCATGGTCGCCACTGCCGTGCCATACAATCCGCCGCTTGCTAGCCCCGAGGCCTTGCCGATTAAATAAGATCCCAAAAGCGCCGCGGAAATGATGACTGCCGGCATAGCCGTGCTCTCCAGAGCCACCGCGAATCCGGTGATAATATTTGTGGCCGCGCCAGTTTTTGACGCTTCGGCGATTGATCTGACCGGCCGATATTTATATTCAGTATAATATTGAGTCACGTATAAAAAGGCGACGCTTGTCATAAGCCCGATTGCTCCGCAAACTAAAAATATCAGCCAATGGCCGGGTAACAGCCAGCGCGCGGCCAAAGCAAAACCGATGATGGCCACCACCGCGGTCACATAAAAACCCCTGTTCAAAGCTTTCATCGGATCTTCTTCGCCTTTGACTTTGACTGAAAAAACTCCGGCCACCGAAGCCACGAGCCCGAAAGCGCGCGCCACCAGCGGAAACAAAATTCCGCCAATCCCGAAAATTGGATAAAGCGCGATACCTAAAATCATGGCCCCGATATTTTCCGCCGCCGTGCTCTCAAACAAATCCGCCCCGCGGCCTGCGCAATCTCCCACATTGTCGCCGACCAAATCCGCCACTACCGCCGGATTTCTAATGTCGTCTTCGGGAATACCGGCTTCCACCTTACCCACCAAATCCGCGCCCACATCAGCCGCCTTGGTATAAATTCCGCCGCCGAGCTGGGCAAACAACGCCACCAATGACGCGCCAAAACCAAATCCGACAATCGTCAAAGGCACGCTCTCCGGATTCTTTACGCCACCATACAGCACAAACAGTCCGGCCACGCCGAGTAAAGACAGGGCCACCACCAAAAACCCAGCCACTGCCCCGCCTTTCATCGCCACCCTAACCGCGGCGTTCAAATTACTGGCTGCGGCCGCGGCCGTGCGCACATTCGCCCGGACTGAAATGTACATGCCAATGTATCCGGCCAATCCTGAAAAACACGCCCCCACCAAAAAAGCGATCGCGGTCTTTACTCCCAAATTCACGCTCCCGGACAACGCGTAAATGCCAAAAATAATCACTGTGCCAATGGCGGTAATGATCGCGATGGTCGTGTATTGCCTTTTTAAAAATGCCATCGCCCCCTCTTTAATCGCCTTGGCGATTTCTTGCATCTTGACCGTGCCTTGATCTTTTTTCAAAATATGTTTTGCCAAAAGACCAGCTACCGCCAACCCCAAAATGCTAACTACGAAAACCAATCCCAGCTCCATATTTTTACCTTATCTGCCAGTTGGTAAATAATGCCAACTCGCAAAAAATTAATTTATAATTCTACAATATCTAATGATAAACCAAAAATCCAAATATCCAAACTCTAAACAAATTCCAGCTACCGGGCCCAAAATCTAAAATATTTTAACCTTTAAATTTTGAGCTTGTTTTGAGCTTAGAATTTGGAATTTAGAGTTTGACGGTTGTCCTAATTTCTGATTCCTGATTTCTAATTACTGGTTCCTTACTTTCTGTGTTTTAGTGCTTTAGTGTTTTTGTGTTTTAGTGCTTTAGTG
>LCCW01000065.1:3021-6377 GCA_000998185.1 Candidatus Kuenenbacteria bacterium GW2011_GWA2_42_15
AGATCCCTCATCGGGGAACTTTCTGCGTTCTCTGTGTTTTTATGCTTTCGTGCTTTATGTATTTTCGTGCTTTTTGTATCCTCCGCCTGCACCGCTTCTGCGATAGTCCCCTCTGTGCTTTCGTGCTTTTGTGCTTTTCGCCCTGCGGGCGACCCCTGCCTCGCCGGCAGGCAGGCGCCTTCCACTTGCGGAGATAATCCACTTGGGGAATTGGCGGGTGTGCTTGCTGCCTGCCCGGCTGCCGCGGCAATACTTTCAGTGTTTTCAGGGCTCTCCACTTTTTCAGTATTTTCAGTGTCTTCCAGTTTATCCTCCATAATATCAATCTTCCAACCCGTCAGTTTGGCCGCCAGCCTGACATTTTGTCCTTCCTTGCCAATGGCAAGAGACAATTGATCGCTTGCCACATACACCTTGACTTCGCGCATATGAGCCTCTCCTGCGTCGCCTGCTCTGGCGTCTGTCTTTCCCCCCGACTTCTCCTGGTCTTCGCCTGCTTGATTTTTTGATTTCTTGATTTTTTGATTTCTTAAGCCCGCGTCTCCCGTTTCCACCAATTCCACCCTGATGACTTTAGCCGGCGACAAAGCTTTGGCAATAAATTTTATCGGATCATTCATCCACTCAATAATGTCAATCTTTTCTCCGCCCAATTCGCTAATTATCGTCTGGACTCTTGTGCCCCGCTGACCCACGCAAGAACCGATCGGATCCACATTTTCCTCTTTGGCAAAAACTGCGATCTTGGATCTGAAGCCGGCCTCGCGCGCGATGCTTTTTATCTGCACCGCCCCGGAAGCGACTTCTGGTACCTCAAGTTTAAAAAGTTTTCTCAAAATTTCCGGATGCGCTCTTGACACAATCACTCTTGGTCCCCTGGCGCTCTGTTCCACATTCTTTACATAAAATTTAAAACGCGCGCCCGGCTGGTAATTCTCCGTCCGGATGCCTTCTTCCAAAGGCATCACGGCTGTCGTGTTGCCAAAATCCACTAAAACCACCCGACCCTCTAGCCTTTGCACCGTGCCGGTTAAAAGTTCACCGACTTTATCCTGATATTCTTTAAAAATGGTGCTTCTTTCTGCCTCGCGCAATTTTTGAATAACCACTTGCTTGGCTGTTTGCGCCGCCATGCGCCCAAAATCGCCCGGCAGCAGCAACTCCTGTATCAACTCATCGCCGATATTTAATGTCTTTTTTATCTCCCTTGCCTCGCTTAGACTGATCATGGTCTTGGGATTAAATTTCTTTACCTCTGCTTGTCCTTCTGCCAGCTCTTCCAGCTCTGCCTCTTCCTCTTTTTTCGCCGGCGCGACGGCCAGTCCGGCCGCGACCGCTTCGGCCAGTTTCATTCTCTCTTCTTTTATCTTCTCATATTCGGCTTTTAGTTCGTCTTCCGCTACTTCCTTTACATCAAAAACTTTAAAGCCGCCTGTTTCCATATCAAAATTAACTTTGATGTTTTGCATTTTATTGCCAAAGTCTTTGCGAAAAGCCGCTCCGAGCGCCAGCTCAATCGTCTCCACTACCGACTCCACTGATATTCTTTTTTCATCGCACACCTGTTTGATCGCCTGCGTTAATTCCGATGCCATAAAATTAAATTTAACAATTAAAGCTAGTTTATCATCTAAACTAGCTAAAATCATCATACACCAAATATCATCACTGGTCAAATCACGAAATTTGGTTGTGAATTCTTTTGAGTAAAAACTCGTTTTTATTTATTTGGCTTCTTCATTATAAACAAATACTTAAAACCTCTCAAATAAAAATTATATTGCCTCGCTCGGTTGTGCCAAATTGGAGTATTTGAAGTTTGGTTTTTTCTCGTCAAACAAACAAGATCAATCGGCTCAAAATATTTTTCCAATCGTTGCCAAAGTAAAAATCCGACAGGTGTAAATTTCTTTTTTATCCATTGATCAGCGATAACCCAGCCCATCGCTTTACTCGGCTTCAATATTCTTGCTTATCTGAATACGGCGAATCAATAAAAACAAAATCAACGGAATTATCTGCAAGCGGAATTTTACGAGAATCGTTTTTGATTATTTCTGGTCTTGTTACATTCAAATCGTACCCGATAACTTTTCGCTTTAATTCTTTGGCAACATCAATAGTTGTTCCACTTCCACACATTGGATCAACAACTAAATCGCCCTCTTTCGTATATCGCTGGAGTAAATTCCAAATCACAAAAGCAGGCGTTACTCCATTGTATTTATTATTTCCGTGTGGCTTATCGCCATAATTCTGTCTAGGAAAATCCCAGAGTGTTGTTGATTCTATTTCCATAATATCATTTTTTTATACCAAATGTACGAATAAACACTGAGTCGTCGGCAAATTTATTAATATTTATTTTTAAATCGCGACACATCTCTTTAAATAATTTAACTAAACAGTCATTTGCCAAATTTATCTGATCAACAGAAACATGTTCGTGTAATTTATTTAAAGTATCTATAACTTCCTTTGAATTTCTAAATACAATAAAAATTTCGTTGATCGTCTTCATGAATTCAATATTTTTTGTATCATACCTATAACTTACAAAATTTCTTAATGTATCAATTTTAATTTTACGATTTTCATATTTTCTGTGATAGAGAATTGAAACAATAACTCCAACAATTCCAGACAATAAAGAAGAAATGATAATTGTTAAAACTTGGATTTTTGTATCCATAGAATTATTTTAATAATTTTTTAAGATCACCTATAAATTTATCAAATGTTTTTATTTTTTCACTTTCTTTAATTGGAACCTCGCTCATAATATATGCTCCATCAAGATCTGCTTCAACGATAACTCTACTTTTATTCTTTCTCTCATAGACGACTTGCTGGAAATAACAGCAATAACTTTAAAATTATTTGGGTTATAAATAATCAAATCTACATCTGGAATATGAAAACCAAATTTACCAAAATCAATAGATAAATTTCTTTTTACTGTTTGCAATTCAATGCTAAGATTTTTTGGTTCAGTCCTGTCAACTTTTTTGCCATTTATCAGTCTTAATCCCATCTCTTCTATTTTCTCTTTTAAAATATAATCAATAAGTCGCTCTAAGGCGTTACCTTTGAATGGTTTCCACGATTGTTCGTGGTCTTTTTTCGGTGTAGGATTTTTTAAAAAATCCTGATAGTGAATTATTTTTACCTCTCGTAATATTTTTGAAATATACTTATAGGTATCCGTTTTATAAATTTTTCTATACTTTTCATATAGATTTATAACATCTTTATAAGTCATAGTTTTATTTTTCCATTATTAAAATATATTCTGTTGGATAAACAGAAACTTTATTTTTATCATTTATACCGGCAAACCGGCCTGTCTTTTCATC
>LCCW01000066.1 GCA_000998185.1 Candidatus Kuenenbacteria bacterium GW2011_GWA2_42_15
GTGATAAGGTCCATTGCCGAGAGGGAAACAGCCCAGACCATCGTCTAAGGTCCCCAAGTTATCACTAAGTGGGAAAGGATGTAAAGAAACCAAAACAACCAGGAGGTTGGCTTAGAAGCAGCCATCCTTTAAAGAAAGCGTAATAGCTCACTGGTCTAAATAAGTTTTTTTGCGCCGAAAATGTAACGGGGCTCAAGTGATACACCGAAGACATGGATTTATTTGATTGATTTCAAATAAGTGGTAGCGAAGCGTTGTGTAAGTCTGTGAAGGTGAACCGTCAGGTTTGCTGGAGATATCACAAGTGAGAATGCCGACATGAGTAACGATAAAACGAGTGAGAAACTCGTTCGCCGAAAATCTAAGGTTTCCTACGTAAAGTTAATCTGCGTAGGGTTAGTCGAGACCTAAGACGAGGCCGAAAGGCGTAGTCGATGGAAATTGGGTTAATATTCCCAAACCAAGTGGTGAGTGACGGAGCGTACTTTTTCGTAATGCCTTATTGGATTGGCATTGCGGCGAGGTTGCTTCCAGGAAATAGCCCCACATTAAGCTCGTACCAAAACCGACACAGGTAGATGGGTTGAAAATACCAAGGCGCTTGAGAGAACTACACTGAAGGAACTAGGCAAAATACATCCGTAAGTTCGCGAGAAGGATGGCCATCTTTGGGTAACCAAAGAATGGTGGCACAGAAATGGGGGTAGCGACTGTTTATCAAAAACACAGGGCTCTGCTAAATCATGAAGATGATGTATAGGGTCTGACGCCTGCCCGGTGCTGGAAGGTTAAGTGATGATGTGAGAGCATTTGATCGAAGCCCCAGTAAACGGCGGCCGTAACTATGACGGTCCTAAGGTTAGATGAACGCAGCCTTAGTAAAACCAAACCATATGCGGGAAACTCCTCTAAAGCTGATCAGTACTCATCAGCCTCTATTAGTTGGCAACAGTGATGTTGTTTCATATGACCGCAAGGTCTTTAATATCACAACTGATATGCTGGCAGTAAAAATCTGACAGATATGTGGACAATCCGCAGGAAAGGCTTTTTTAAGCGTCATGCTTTTAAAAGAATCCTCAGAGACTTTACGTTTGGGAGGTATATATGATTCTAGAATCGCAATGGATTGTGGGTTTTGTCGATGGTGAAGGTTGTTTTCATGTGAGTATAAATATTCACAAAGAAATGACAATCGGGTATCAAGTTTTACCTGAATTCACTGTTGTACAACACAAAAGAGATGTGCAGGTGTTATATGCTCTAAAAGAATATTTTGGTTGTGGAGTTGTAAGAACAAACCATGGCGACAGAATGTGTTATAGAGTTCGTAGCATTGATAATCTTTTAAAAAACATAATTCCATTTTTTGTCAAACATACATTAAAAACAAAAAAAAATGTTGATTTTGCAAAATTTCGACAAATTTTGTTGATGATGCAAGACAATAAACACTTGACGAGCGAGGGCATTGAAGAAATTCGTGCAATTGCGAATCAGATGAATCGAAAAAATACTTCAAGATAAAGTCCGACTGGTCTAGAAATAGACATAGAATATTCGAGCGAAATTCCTTGTCGGGTAAATTATTGCCCCAATATTTCTGCAAAGAAATAACGAAAAACCAACTCATATCGGGGAAACCTTACTGTAATTTGGTCATTACAGATGGCAATCCCGAGGGAAGTTTTTAAAATTTATATTTATATCTTTTAAATAACCCCGTAACGACTGATCCGAAAGGTGAGGCGCGATTTTTCAAATTGCGCAAAACGTTGGTGGCTTACTCTTTTAACCTTGGCTTTTCAAAGTTTAGGATTAAAAGAAGCAATTATCTATGGAGGCTAAATGCAATTAAATCAATGGTTTGTAACCGGATTAGTTGAAGGTGAAGGTTGTTTTTCAATATCTTTTACACTTCGCGAGAAGTTAAAATTTGGCATTGAAACAAGACCATCATTTTCAATATCTCTTAATCAGCGAGATTTATCTTTAATCAAAAATCTGCATTCTTTTTTCAAATGTGGCGCTGTTAGATTTTCTAAATCTGACAGAACTTATAAATTTGAAGTTAGAGCGCTTGATGATTTGATGAATAAAATAATTCCGCATTTTGAGAAATATCAACTACAAGGTGATAAACAAAAGAATTTCTTAAAATTTAAAGAAATTTGTCATAAAATGCGTGCAAATTTGCACTTTAACAAGGAGCATTTTATTCAATTGATCGAAATTGCATATTCTATGAATGAATCTGGAAAGAGGAAGCATAGTAAAAACGATCTCCTGAAAATAATTAGTAAGTCAATGGTATAGTCTACTTCAATTGGAAACAATTGGCAAAAGTGAAGTTCCGACCCGCACGAATGGCGTAACGACTTCCCCGCTGTCTCCAGTGTAGACTCAGTGAAATTGAATTTGCCGTTAAGATGCGGTATTCCTGCGGTTAGACGGAAAGACCCCGTGCACCTTTACTATAACTTTACACTGAAATTAAAAATGCGCTGTGTAGCATAAGTGGGAGACTTTGAAGCCTAGGCGTCAGCTTAGGTGGAGTCACCAGTGAAATACCACTCTGCTTATTTTTGATTTCTAACTACAGCGGCTATATCGTCGCTTAGAACACTGTATGGTGGGTAGTTTGACTGGGGCGGTCGCCTCCCAAAGAGTAACGGAGGCGCGCAATGGTAGGCTCAAACTGGACGGAAATCAGTTTTAGAGTGTAATGGCACAAGCTTGCCTGACTGCGAGACTGACAAGTCGAGCAGAGACGAAAGTCGGTCATAGTGATCCGGTGGTTCTGTATGGAAGGGCCATCGCTCAACGAATAAAAGGTACGCCGGGGATAACAGGCTGATCTTGCCCAAGAGTTCATATCGACGGCAAGGTTTGGCACCTCGATGTCGGCTCATCACATCCTGGGGCTGAAGAAGGTCCCAAGAGTACGAGAGGACCGAGTTGAACATACCAATGGTGTTCCAGTTGTTCCGCCAGGGGCATTGCTGGGTAGCTAAGTATGGACGGGATAACCGCTGAAAGCATCTAAGTGGGAAGCCTCCCTCAAAACAAATTTTCCCAATTAGGGTCGTGGAAGACTACCACGTTGATAGGCTGGGTGTGTAAGAGCGGTGACGCTTTAAGCTAACCAGTACTAATAACTCGATTGGTTTATTTTTAATATTATGTGTAGTATAAAAACTATATAATACGAAAAACAACAAATAAAGCAGGGACTATTTAAGTTCTCTAACTATCATGGCACTGTCGCAAATCCTACCTTTTGCTGCAAATTTCGTCGTTATTTTATTTTTTAGCTCCTCATGGATGTCTATATCCACTGCGTCGCCAAAAAATAAAATGCCTAGAAATTTTTTGCAAAAGCGGATTTGTGACAGTGCCATTATATATCATATTACTCAGCATATTTTTGGCTTTGAATCCTTTTAAATCCGCGCCGATGGTATTGAAGGTATAGCCTTCGTGAGACTAGGTCATCGCCAAGCCTTTAAGAGATATTTATTAAGATTTTTATATTAACACCAAATATAAATACCCAAATGTCACATTCTTTTCTTTCTAAAAAAATCAATCAATGTAATATTATGAAAAAAGCAATTTTTATTGCCACTTTATCTCTATTTCTAGTTTCTTGTGGCGCTAGAACGCAAAGTGGAGTTAGTTCTGGAATAATCTTTACTTCATGGAATGATACAATTTCTGGCGCAGTTGATAACACTGTCGAAGAAGAAAGGTCAGGAAAATCTTGTGCAAGCAATGTTCTTGGTATAGTTGCAACTGGAGATTCATCAATTGATAATGCAAAAAGACAAGCTGGAATTACTCAAGTTTCTTATGCAGATACAACATATTTCAATATTCTTGGTATATATCAAGAAGGTTGTACAGTTGTGAGGGGTAGGTAATAAAAAACCTGAAATCTAAGAATGATAAAAAAAGCAATTATTATTTCATTTCTAATTATTAATCTGACCTCTTGTATCGGTTATTATGATCTGAAAGGAATGGATCCTTCTCTAAATCAAACAGTTGGTCATAAGGTTGATAGTGATATTGCTATAAAAAAAGGAGAAGCCTGCATAACTAGCGTTCTTTTGTTATTTGCATTTGGTGACTCTTCTATAGAAAAAGCCAAAAGAGAAGGATATATCAAAAAAATCACTTCAGTTGAAACTAGTTACAAACATTTTCTCCTTTATATTCCAGTCTTTCAAAGGGGTTGTACTGTAGTGCGTGGTATATAATTAAGTTTACAGAAAGTATTGGCTTGGGTATGCCCGTTCCTCTTGCTACCTACTATATTCCCCCACATTGCTAAATAAACATCAGATTTTATTGTTCCCGTTCTCCCTTTATCGTCCCCGCTCCTCTTCTGTCGTCCCCGCAAAAGCGGGGATCCAATCTTTATGGTTCCCCGCTTTTTCATGGGGACAGCGTCTAGATCCCCGCTTTCGCGGGGACGACAGAAGAGGAGCGGGGACGACAGAAGAGGAGCGGGGACGACAGAAGAGGAGCGGGGACGATAATGGTAGAAGAAGTGAACAATTCGCAATTATTTAATAAAACTAGATTTAGGAAATATTTTAAAATCTTGCCAAACCCATCCCCAGTTCGCTATGCTCACTGACCTTCCCTCAAGTGGAGGAATTTGCAACAGTCCCATCTAGTGTTTGAACACAGTAGAAATATCAATGGTATGTTGACAATTCATTTCTTATAACATAGCCTTATGGCATTGCAGCAAAAGATAGGATTTGCAACAATGTCATTATAAAAATGATGAAAAACCAACAAAATAAAGATAATCTATTCTCACTTTTTCTCACCTTCTTACGCTTTGGATTTATGGCATGGGGAGGGCCGGTGGCACAGATTGCGATGATTAAAGAAGAATTGGTGGATCAAAAAAATTGGATTTCGCAAGATAGATTTAAGCGAACTTTGGCGGTATATCAAGCATTACCAGGACCAGAAGCACAAGAGCTTTGTGTCTATTTTGGAATGATTCAAAAGGGAAGAATCGGTGGATTCCTTGCTGGGCTTGGTTTCATGCTTCCAGGCTTTCTCTTGATGCTCACCCTTTCTTATTTCTATAAAATTTATGGTGCCACCGCTCTATTTCCTTTGTTTGTAGGAGTTGCGCCAGCAGTCTCAGCTTTGATAATACGCGCCGCTCATCGTATTAGCACACATATTTTATGCAGTAAATCCCTAATTTTTCTAGGAATTTTTTCGGCGATTTTAACATTTTTACAAATACATTTTTTATGGGTATTTGTAATTTGTATTGCCTTCCGTTCATTTTGGTCAAAAGATAGAAAAATTGCAGCAATTATTTTTTGCATCGCTATTATAATT
>LCCW01000067.1 GCA_000998185.1 Candidatus Kuenenbacteria bacterium GW2011_GWA2_42_15
TAAAAACCACAATCGCAATACCGATTATCTTAAAAACCTTTTTGACTTTTGGCCCGAATAAAACTCTTAATTTTTGCATATCCATAGGTTTTGTCTTTAGTTATTTAGCTATTAATTTTATTTTAAAATCGCTTCAAAAAATCCATCACAACGGGAACAGGCGAAATTCTCACCAAAAATATAGTCAAACATAATTTGGAAAACAATGACTGAAAAGAGCACAACCAAACCAACGGTTTTTAAGACAAATTTTTTCTTATTTTTTTCTTCCTGATAGAGATTCAAAATAAGCACAAAAAAACAAATCGCCATGAATTCCACCCCCATAAAATCAACAGAAAATTCTGAGTATTTCAGAAAATGCAAAAACTCCGTGAGAATAATAATAAATATTGCCAGCTCCAGCCCCAAGGCATTTTCTTCAATTGTCTTTTTGAGTTTTTGAAAATATTGTTTCATATTTTTATTCTTAGAATATTTATAGATTTTATTTTTAATTATTTATAAAAAATTAACTTTTTTCTTCATTGGCACCTCCAAGCTCGGCCCATTTTTTATAGATTAAAGCCATAATACCATACCCTACCAGTTCAAATATGGAACCCAAAGAAATAAAAAAAGTAATAACAAGAAAAAGTATAATTGCCTGAATACCCCTTTTCTTATTGGGCTTTCCAAAATCGACCAATTTTATTAAGATTAAAACAGTAATACAGTTGCCAATAATCCATAAATAATGCCACGAATCCTCAACTTCAAAAAAATAATTAAAAAAAACGGTTGCAATAAGAAATAAAATCGCCCAAACATACCTAATTTTAATTATCTTATTTCTTGATTGGGTTGGATATTTTTTATCAATTTCTTCACCCTTATCTGGTTTGATAACAAAGTAACCGTTCCGCCCGTTAATGTCTAAAGTATCTAAAGCATAAATTACTTTTTCGTCTGAAACATCTATTGGCTTCTTTAATCTACCATTTCTTTGTCTATAAATATATCGATATACAAAGTCTGAGTATATTTCAACAATATTTTCATTATCCATTTTTATTGATAAGCCAGCCAACTTTCTGCTCACACTATCAACCGTTAAATCACTCAGGCCAAGAGCTTCGTATTTATTTAAGTTAAAAAATGCTTTTTTTAATGCTTCTTTTAGAGATAATCCGCCGTTAAGATAGGAATAAATTTCATTTTTATCCATTCTTATTGTTTGTTTATGTTTAATAAAACCATAAACACACCAAAAAAAGAAACAAAGAAAGAAACCAATAAACAAACTTATTAAATTTATAATAATCCCCATATAATTTTATTTGCTAAATTCATATTTTTAGCTTAATTCTTTTATAAATTTTAATGCCTCTTCTCTATACCCAAAAGTTTTAATTCTTTTCTTACTTGAAATTAATTTGTCTACCACTTCGTTCGTATTTGATTTATCAAAACAGACAACATCAAATTTTTCTATGCTATCCACAAAAAATGATATAACTTGCCATATTTTATCATTTATGGATCTTTCTTCGATTATTCTCGGTATTTTAGAATCCACCATAAATTTGCCAAATTCAGCTATCTTATATTGATATCATATCACGGATTGTCACGAATAACCAACAAGATTTGGGCCACATCTCAATATAAATGGCCAAATTCTATGGTTAATAGTGTAAAGATCAGATCACACACCCAACATCGTCAAATGAACAAAAAAATTATTCCAATCTCTTCCATACGCGGCGCCAGCGCTTTCATCGTCGCAATATTTGGTGCCAAAATAAGATTTGCGCGCAGTATCATAAACAATCTCTGTCCAATAATGTCGCGCACCATCCAGGCGGTTATAATATTTCATTGTCTGTTTTGCTTCGTTCTCGACAAAAGTTGAAAGATCCGGAACATATTCGGCCAACTCAACCGTGCGGGTATTATTATCGCCCGTACAAACAGTGCTAAATAAAATATTAAGCGGAAAATTGCTCAATTCGGGACGATCGGGAATCTGCAGACGACGGGGAACCCATGAAATTCTTTCTTCTGCCAGACATTCAAAAAAACTAACCGTCATATATGATTGGATTTCCGGGTTGATATTTTTGGTTGCTTCAACTATAATTTTTTCCATCGTTTCATTTTGAATGATTTTATACCCATATACCATCTCCCAAAAATTTTCTTTGTGTTCTGACCCCAATACCACGCAATGATCCATGCTTACCCCGGTGGCCGTCCCCAGCAGGCGGTATTTGTTACCATCTTCCTCTAATAATTCGTAGATCTCTTTTGTCACCACACTCTCATCGGCGGTAGCGCGACTGATAGTTATAGCATTAGACATATTTTTATTTAATAATTTATAACAAAATTTACCAGACAGATGGGCCAGCGAGATGTGAGGTATACCGCCGAACGCCATCTTCTTCCTTATGGTCTGATATTGGTTTCCAGATTGGACGAGGGCCATAAATACCGCCATCGCAAAATATCGCGCAAGGATTGGCAAGTTTTTTTCTTTATCCCACAGATCACACTTGCAATACACGGGAACAAGACCATTATATTTTTCTATTAAGTGACCGCGTTTTTTACCGCAAATCTCACAAGGAGCGACCGATATTGCTACTATGTTCATATTTTTATAGTTTATATTCAAACTCGCCAGTCTCCTCACCATCGGTCAAACCCAACATGGTAAAATGGACAAAAAACATACTCCATTCATTCCCTGACGCTTCCATTACGGATTTATTATTCACAAACTTCTGTCCCAAATAGCTCCTCTTGAGCGGGTTATATTCAATAAGATCTTATGACTGGCGAAAAGAACATTGTATGGGAAAACACTCAACTCCGGCCGTTCTTTTATCTCTAATCTGCCAGGGACAAATCCAATAAATCCACCATCTTCTTCAATGCTCATATTTTTATATTTTAACGAATAAAATAACTCTTCGCCCGCTGGGGGAAAAGAGTTTTTGCAAATAAAAAATCGACCTTTATCTTTTCCCTTGCGGGCTAGATTTAGCACCTTCTTTGAGAAGTCTTCTCAAAGGGTTGCTGGCAGGATCTTCGGGCTAGTTCCCTACTCTGCACTCTTGATAATGAGCTATTCAATTGTTTTTGTGAGAAAACACCACACACTACCCACTGGGATTGATTACCCACCAGAGCCTCGCGGCTCAAGCCTTGTCCGTGTATTGCTCACAATTCCAGTATAGCAGATTTATTATCTTTTGGCAAACATTTAATATTTCGCCCCCAGCTGACGGAAACCAAAAGTGGAAAATCAAAAACCACCCCGCTGATCATCAGAGTGGTTTTAAGAATAATCCTATACAATATTCTTATCAAAAAGAGCATCGGCACTCACCATTTCTGGGTTAAACTCTACCTTCCTATTCATAAATTTTTTACTCGCCACTACCGATTGTACCATCTTTTCAAAACTTCTGTTTATATTAATAAAAACAATTTTCTTCTTGTTAAAGATGTTCCAGCTCTTATTATATTTTTCTTTTAGTTTAATCAAGGCATGCGTAGCTGACCGAGAAACAAATTCCACCTTATTAAAATCAAGCATAATTTTTTTTGAATCTGCTTCTTCAATAGCCCTAGCCAATCGGTTGATAATATCTCTGGAGCTGATAACCGGCGCTATTTCCTTTTTTATTGAAATAACCAATGCTTTTTTCATATATTTTTATTATAGCATTTTTTATACCTTAACAAAAGAACACATTATTGTCAATAATCAATAAACTCGTGAATATCGATGGGTTTCTCTGGTTTAGGCATCCTATAAGCAATTACCACCCCCTGCCAATAAAAATTATCCAATTGAGCGATCATCTCCCTTTTCCCGCTAGATATAAAAACAGCACTACCGCTCAACAAAACAAAACCACCACCCAACCCTGACAAATCAATTTTTTTGAGGTGTTTAATCCATAGCCCCTTTCATGCCTATTGGGCTTAGTAGAAAAACCTTCCAAAGCTTTCCTTATCGCTTGCTCATCAGACAAATTAAACCCAACCTCCTCATTGTAAGATTTTGCCAATCCCCTGCCGGTATCTACAATGCATATATCTAAATATTTTTTCTTTGGATAAAATTGGGCAAAAACATAACCATTATCGCCTTTACTATGCTCAAAAATATTGGCGACCAATTCAGTTATAGGATAATCCACAGCATCTATAATTCCTTGTGTCCTCTCAAAAATTTTATAAATCATTTTTGTAAAACAACTAGTTAATTTTTCGTTCTGATTCATATCTTCTCTTTGTAAAAAACCAATCGGAATAAAATTCTTTTCCTTTTGCCATTCCGGCATAGACTGGACGCCATCCGGAAAATGCACATTACTTAAGTATGATTCAATTTTATTGTTTCTATGTGACACAAAAATACTACCACTTTTCTGAATATATGCGGCTAATGGTAAAATCAACATAGGACAAGCCCACTGTAAATTTGATAAATCAAATTCTACCTGCTCACCAAATTTAAACTGCTTAAATGTCTCATATAAACATTTTAATTGCGCGGTTAAATTATCACTTTGTGTTGTAGAAATAACTATTTTTTCCATATTTTAAATATCACTTAAAACTACCGTAATTATACAACATAATCAATCATATTTAAAACCACTCCGCATTTACGGAGTGGTTTTAAATATTTTGGTACGCCGTGCAGGGCTTGAACCTGCGACCTTGGGCTTAAGAGGCCCCTGCTCTACCAACTGAGCTAACGGCGCATAAATCCATACGCCCGCCAGGAGTTGAACCGTTGCAAAGCAATAGCATTGCTTTGCAACCCTTCTGGTCCGACCCGCCTGCCATCGCCACTGCCCTCGAAGGGATTCGAACCCCTAATTTTTGGTCTCCCGCACAAAATGTGCCTGGCAGGACTTGAACCCGCAACCTTGTGGTCCGAAGCCACACGCTCTATCCGTTGAGCTACAGGCACATTTTATGCGGGATAAACTCCGCCAAAGATGATTCCGTTTCACCACGAGGGCTAAGGCAATGGCGGGCAGGAGCCGCTTAAAAGCAACATTCAGTTGCTTTTAAGCCTCTATCCAGTTGAGTTCCGACGATCTGTGATGTCGGAATCTCCGATGGAGTCCGATACTCCGTATCATCCTCAGCGGAGTCATCGGACCCGATTCCGACCGGAGCGTCGGAACATCGGAGCTACGGGCGCAAAAAACAAACGCCGGTGCTTGTAGAAAATCGCCGCGTCCCAAAAAATAATGC
>LCCW01000068.1 GCA_000998185.1 Candidatus Kuenenbacteria bacterium GW2011_GWA2_42_15
AATTTCAAGATGAAATTATATGAAAAAGATTAAAGCTAAAAAACAAGACAAAACAGAGGAAATTTTGGAAATCGTTAATTCCATTAAGGATAACGCGGTCACGCGCGAGGAATTTAATGGATTAGCCGGGGAAGTTGGGAAGATAAAAGCTGAAATGGTGACTAAAGATTATTTGGACGGCAAGCTGGCTGATTTGCGGGGAGATTTAGTGGTATTGACCAGAAAAGAAGACAGCAAGGTCAAGGAATTGGTAAAAATTTTGGAGAGTAAAAAAGTGTTAAACAAGAATGAGGCGAAAAAGATATTAGCGATGGAGACATTTCCGGTATTGGCGCTGTAAATTTTAAAGCTAACTTTATGGACAAATTTGAAATAAAAGAGAATATTCGCGAGTCATTGAAGAAAAATCCTTATTTAGACAAGATTAAAAAGGTGTCTCTTTTTGGCTCATATCTGCATGGCGCGGCGAAAGACGACAGTGATGTGGATTTATTGGTGGAATTTTCTGATGGGGTCAGTTTTTTTGATTTGTTGGATATCGAGCATTCAATTGGGAAAGATCTTGGCAAAAAAGTTGATTTGGTAACGCCTGACGCGTTGAGTAAATATTTCAGGACGGATATTTTGCAACAAGCTGAAAAAATATATGAAAGACGATAAGGTTTATCTAAGTCACATTCTCGGGGCAATAGAGCAGATAGAAATTTATTTAAGCGGGACGGATTATGATTCTTTGAAGGCTGATAATATGTTGTTGGACGCGGTGGCGAGAGAGTTGGAAATAATCGGCGAAGCGGCGAATAATATCAGTGAAGAATTTCGAAAAGCGCACAAAAATGTCCCTTGGCACAAGGCAATTGGTTTAAGGAATAAAATAATTCATGAATATTTTGGGTTGGATTTAAAAATTCTTTGGGAAACCTGGTGCTGGCCGGAGTGGTGGCGCCGCAGGTGGTAGGGGCAGCAAGTTTGACTGGTAATGAAAGGGGAAGTATTTTTGATCTCTTAGAGGCGGTTAGAACACCTTCGGGATTACCAAAGGAAGAATTACCGACAGCAGTCGTGGCCACTGTTGTTCAAGGACTTCTTGGTATTGTGGCGGTGGTGTTTTTTGTGATAGTAATAATTGCCGGTATTAAGTGGATGCTGGCCGGTGGCAATGAAGAGACCGTGACTAAGGCCAAACAGAATATTTTAAATGGGGCTTTGGGGTTGGTGGTGATTATTTTTTCATACGCCATTACGGCGATAATATTTAATATTATTCTAAACAGGGACTAAGTCGTCATTGCGAGGAGCGAAGCGACGAAGCAATCTAGTGCTCAAAGAAAGAAAGACGGGATTGCTTCGCTCGTCAATAGTAATTGTCTCGCTTGCAATGACAAAATTATATTCTGTCATTGCGAGCCTGCCTGCCGGCGAGGCAGGGAAGCCTATCCCGCGCCTGCGGGACGAGGCGACGAAGCAATCTCGTGTCCGGAGATAACAAGATATAACAAGATATAAAATGAGCGATCGCGCCTATTATATTTATCTAACGAGCAATAAGAGAAATACCGTGATTTATACCGGGGTGACAAATGATTTATATGCCAGAATGTATCAACACAAGAATAAGGCAGTGAAAGGCTTTACCCAAAAATACAATGCGGATAAATTGGTTTATTATGAGGAGTTTGACAGCATTGAAGATGCCATCAGGAGAGAAAAACAAATAAAGAGCGGCTCCAGAAATAATAAAATTAAATTGATAGAATTGATGAATAAAGAATGGAATGATTTGGCTGGCGACTGGTATGATGATTTGCAATGATATTTATTGTCATTGCGAGGAAGCTCATTACTGTGAGCTGATGAAGCCCTCCAATATGGTGGGCAGGCAATCACGCGTCGGTAAGATGTAAAGACGGGATTGCTTCGCTCGCCAATAGTAATTGGCTCGCTCGCAATGACAGTTTAATATTTTTTACACAAAAAGAAAAGAAGCGGGTTCAGTCGCTTCTTTTTTCTTTTTTCGTTTTTATCACCTCCTTTTGATGTTTCCGGCTGGTTTATCTTTTCCCCAACCGGCGATTGATTTCTTCCAGCGCCGCCTGCGCTGTATAGCTTTCCGGGGTGGCGTGGATTATTTCCATCGCCTTCCGGCTTAGGTTTAGGGGGACAAGGTGTTTGTGATCCTCCTTGTCCCAGAACCACCCTTTCGTTATCGGGTCATAGGTGAACCCGGGAAATGAGGCGGTAGAGGCGGTGGCACCATTGCCGGCCGGGGTGCCAGGGGGTGCTGATGTGGTTGGTCACTACCACCACCAGCTGTTCAATTTTTTGGGTGGCAGTTAGAACACTGCCCGCCCCTGTTAAAGCATGGATGTCCTCAGTCGAGGTACCATGTTTGGTCTCTACTCCGCCGGGGATCGTACGAAGTCCGGAGGAGCAACTTATTAGGGTGACCAGCCCTAACAAAAATAAATTTTTCATCTTTTTCCTCGCCCGTATTACGCCACGGAGCCGGGCATTTTTGTCATTGCGAGAATAATATCATCGGGATTGCTTCGCTTCGCTCGCAATGACAACTGTGGTTATGGCCGGGAATGAAGACCGGCCGTTAATTTCCATTCATAACCTGAAGAATTGTGTCGCAATAGTCCTTCAGGTTTGTTCGGCCATCCGAGATGGCCGCCGGATTTTTATATGAATAGTATGGTTCTCCGGAAAACCATACGCTGGCCACATCGCGCCAGTTGCCATATTGGCCAAAAAGGGTTTCGGCCATAAATCTGGCTACCCGTTCTTGATTGAACGGGATTGGCTCAATCACACTGGCCGGTGGGGCGCCAATATAAACTGGTACTTTCCATAGGCACCAGTTTTTTTATTTTCTGCGTAATAATTTCCCCCTGACTCCGGTACTTTGTAGACAAGAGCCCACAAGAACAGGGAGATCTCATCGCCGCTGGCCGGGAATGTGGCAGGCGGATAATAGGTAGGCATCCGCACGCCAACTTCCATTTGGCGAGAGTTATATTCGGCCAGCTGGATGCTGTCCTCACTTGCCCTGGTCGCCAAATTTATTGTCCGGATCTGGGCTATTTTTAGATTCCGGGCACGCTCTTCCTCCAGCTTTGCCAACCAATGTTGCTTGGCCATGTCCTGGCGAGCGACAAGCGGCCTTAAAGGTCTAAGACCAGAGGAAAGGGGCTTTAGCGGCCGAAGTCCCTGCGCGGCGGTCTCTTGAGCGATAATTCCCAGCCCAAGCGCCACCACCATTAGAAAAAATTTTCTCAAGAGATCACCTCCTTCTATAGTATTTGTTGTTTTTTTGTTTCTGTTATTACGAGGGGAAACAATCGCATAAAATTTTATTAGCTCCTCGCAATGACAGAAAATACCCCTCTGCCCCCGCATTTGCGGGACACCTCCCCTTGGCAGGGGAGGAAATTTATTTGGAATAGGGCGCAATCATGCTATTTTAAAGGTTAAATTATAATAACACAGAAGAATATTTTTGTCAAATATTTACACTCCGTTTTGAATATGTTATAATTAGTCAGTATGAAAAATAAAGTGTATCAAAAATCAATCACTCTTGGAGATCTGGGAAAATTTACTGAAAAGGTGATTTTACCTGGTGTAGAGAGGATCGTGGATAAACGGATTCAGCCGCTTGAAAAACAGATGGATGGTTTTGAAAAGCGGATGGACGGTTTTGAGAAGCGAATGGGTGGGCTTGAAGTCAGGATGGACGGTTTTGAGAAGCGAATGGGTGGTTTTGAAAATGAATTAAAACTGGTGCGGATGGAAGTTAGACAATCTAAGAATGAGATACTGAATAGTGAAGATAAAATAGTGGGTGAATTAAAAAAGGCGCGACAAGAACAGGCGGCCATGTATTTGAATTATCAAAAGATTGAGGCACGGGTTTATAAGTTGGAAACCATAGTTAAGATTTTGGCGGAGAAACTGAAGATCAAGATTGAGGATATACTGCCGGCGGAGTAAGCATTTGAACATTACTTTAAAGAGCCTTGCCAAAATCAAGGCTTTTAATTTTTATGATTATTTTTCTTTACGGGCCGGATACTTTCCGGTCCAAGGAAAAACTGAAAATGTTTAAAGAAAAATTTGTCCGCGAGGTGGACAAGTCCGGGTTGAATTTGATAGATTTGGACGCGGAAAAAATGACCATTACTGATTTGAATAAGGCAGTGGCAACCCAGTCTTTTTTGGCAAAAAAGAGGATGGCGGTATTGCGCAATATTTTTAAGCAAAGAAAAGCTTTGCAGACCGAGGTTTTAGAATTATTGAAAGCGAGCAAATACAGAGAAGGCAAAGATGACAACATTTTGATTTTTTGGGACGAAGAACCGGACAAGCGGTCGGCTTTGTTTAAATATTTAGCTGGGAGCAAATTTAAAGAAGGATTTGAGATTTTAAAGAATAGCGAGTTGTCCGGTTGGATTGTGAAAACGACGATGGCGCGGGGCGGCAGAATCAGCAAAGCGAACGCGGATTTTTTGGCGAGCAAATCCGGCGGTGATTTATGGGCATTGTCGGGAGAAATAGACAAACTTTTGGCCGTGAATTTTGGCCAAGAAATAAGCAAGGAAAGTTTGGAGCAAAGCACGCTCGTTAAAATTGAAGACAATATTTTTAATCTGACCGACGCGATTGGTAACAGAAATACGCGGTTGGCTTTGAAATTATTACATGACAATTTGGAGGCTGGGGCCAATGGCATTTATCTCTTGACAATGATCGTGCGGCAATTTCGGATTTTGGTTCAAGTCAAAGCGGCGCTAGCAGAAGGGCCCGCCAATACGGCGGGCGGGCAGGACAATTATCGGGGAATAGCGACGGGTTTGGGATTGCATCCGTTTGTGGTGCAAAAAGCTATGGCGCAGGCGATGAAATATTCCATGGAGCAGTTAAGAACTATTTACAAAAAACTTTTGGAAATTGATTTAAAGCTGAAAAGCGGAGGAGACGGGGAAACGCTATTAGAGATGTTCGCGGTGGAGGTGGGAGGGGAGCAGTGATGATTTATGATTTTGGATTGATGATTAAATTTATATTTCAAAAATCGCCCCGATGGTCATCGGGACGGTTTTTTTAAATTACTTTTTGGCGAGCAGGCCATTAAGTTTTTTCATTATTCTGGATTTTTTTCTGGCGGCGTTGTTCTTTTGATAGATATGTTTTTCGCAGGCTTTATCAATGGCTTTTATCAATTGTTGAGACAGGCTTTTAGCTTTTTCCGTTTCAGCGGAGGCAACGGCTTTTTTAAACTGGCGCGCAAGATAGTCCAGACTGTCCTTGATTTTTTTATTAACAGCGGCCTTTTTTTGCGATTGCCGCAGCCGTTTGGCAGATTGTTTAAGTTGGGGCATATTTTATAAATTAAAAATTATCACCCTGCGGGTGATCCGCCTATCACTTGCATTAATTATTTAAGGTTTATCTGGGCGGAAAAATAAAAATGAAAAATTAAGGCTAAATATAGAGTATCACAGGGTGCGGGAGTTGGCAAGGGG
>LCCW01000069.1 GCA_000998185.1 Candidatus Kuenenbacteria bacterium GW2011_GWA2_42_15
TTGACTGAAGCGCCGATAACGGCAACGGAAGCAGGATGAAAAATTTTTTTCATAAGTTTTATTTTAGATCAGCTTGAGTTTATTTTATAATTTTTTGAATAAAATAGCAAAGGTTGTTTAAAGTGAGTAATTATGGCTTGTGCTTTTATATTTCAATTTTAAGCATGTAACTAAGTTGACTGGATGTTTTTCTATTCAACATTGTTTTTTGCCATAAAAAAATCCCCAAGCTTCAATTTCCAAGTTTGGGGAGGGTTGGAGCGAAAGAGCAAAGGCTGGTTTACTTCAGTTCCTTCCTCTCAAAAGAGTTGCACATGACATCAGAGCTCGCTCCACACCTTATGTCCTCCTCGATTGGTTCAAGTGGAAAAGGTCTATTTATTTATGATGGAATTTTTAGCACCAATTGTTTATTTTGTTAAGGTTTTGTGGTAGACTATTAAATATGATTATGAAGTGGAAAATTGCGGCAAAATTCCAAAAGTATAGTTTTATGAAAGAGCTATTAAATAAAATTTTTAATGAAGACGCGTTGATTGGCATTAAAGGAATTCCTGACGAGTCGGTTGATTTAATTGTTGCCGATCCGCCATACGGTTTGGGCAAAGATTACGGAAATTTTTTCTTACCTAAAGAAAAAATTGATAATGGTTAACGAGATAATTTGGGACAGGCGCGTGCCCAGCATGGGCGGCAGCACGCGGAGCTTTTCTTCAGTGCATGATAATATCGGTTTTTTTGTCAAGGAAACAAAATATTATTTTGACATAGACGCGGTGCGCATTCCTTATGATGAAGAAACAAAAAAAGCAAGAACGCGTTCAATTTTTGTCGGTAAAAAATGGTTGGAGATGGGCTACAACCCTAAAGACATTTGGAGCGTGGCTAGAATTCACGCCCAAGATCCGGAGAGAACAGACCACCCAACGCAAAAACCGTTAGAAATATTGGCCAGGATGGTTTTGGCGAGTTCGCCGAAAAACGGGATAGTATTGGATCCCTTTATGGGCAGCGGTTCCACGGCCGTCGCCAGTATTCTGAATTGCAGAAACTATATTGGTTTTGAAATAAACAAGAAATATTGCCAGCTGGCCGAGGACAGGATAAAAGAAGCAGAGAATAATTTATTTAATTGTTCAAACATAAACAAGGCTTTGGACAAATCGGCGGTGGGAATGCGGGAACCGTTAAACACGCAAGCTACATTATTGGAGTAGATTTTTTGATTAAGTTTGGAGATTATTTAAAGTCGCTAAAAGGCGATTTTTATTAAATTCAGATATGGCGAAAAGGTGGATGATAAAAGAAGAATATGACGCGGGATTTTCGGACCAGTTTCCGGAGATAAATCCGATTATTTTGCAACTGCTTTTTAACCGTGGGTTGACAAAGCAGGACGAAATAGACAGATTTTTGGGGCCGGATTATCTGCGGGATCAAAATGATCCGTTTTTATTCAATGAGTTGCCAGCCGCGATGGAGAGGATTTTTGCGGCCATAAAAAGACAGGAGAAGATCGTAATTTATGGCGATTATGACGCAGACGGGGTAACGGCGACAGCATTATTGCAGCTAACTTTAAAGCGGCTGGGCGCGAAGGATTTGAAAATCTACATACCCAATAGAATGAGCGAAGGCTATGGTATGAATTTGGAGGCGGTGGAGGAACTTTATAAAAGTGGCAGCCAATTGATCATTACCGTTGATTGCGGCATCGCCAATAGAAAAGAGATCGCGCTGGCCAAGGAAAGAGGGATGGATGTACAGGCATTGTTGAGAAGCGATAAGCAACAAAACAATGAATCGTTTGAAAAATGGCTTTTGGATTTAGTGGCGATTGGCACCATCGCCGATTCTATGCCGCTTTTGGAGGAAAACAGAACTTTGGTAAAATGGGGCTTGATTGTTTTAAATAAAACGCAGAGACTGGGGTTAAAGGAGCTGACGCAGCTGGCCCAGTCAAAAGAAATTGATGTTCACGGCGTGGCTTTTCAGCTTGCGCCCAGATTGAACGCGGCTGGCCGGATGGATCATGCCAATACGGCTTATGATCTTTTGATCACCGAGGATGAGGCCGAGGCATTGGCTATTAGCAATGACTTAAACCAGAAAAACCAAGCGCGCCAGCGGGCGACGGAAGAAATGTTGCAATTGTCTTTGACGCAGATCGGGATGCCCACAGACGAAGATAAAATATTATTCAGTTCTTATGACGGATGGTCGCCTGGGCTTGTCGGACTCGTGGCCGGCAAATTGAGCGATAAATTCAACCGGCCGGTCATAGTTTTTGGCAAATCTGGCGAAGAATATGTGGCTTCGGGCCGGAGCATCCCGGAGTTTGACATCACGGCCGCTTTGGGAGAGTGCAAAAAATATCTTTCGGAATTTGGCGGACACGAACAGGCCTGCGGGCTGACTATTGTTGGCGAGAAAAATTATGAGATTTTTAAAGATAAGATAAAAGAGATCGCCAGCAATCAATTGGCTCAAGTTGAATTAGCGCCAAGATTGGAAATAGAAGCCGAGATAAAATTAAAAGACGCCGGTTGGGAAATTATTGATGGTTTGGACAAATTTTCTCCGTTCGGAGAAGGGAACAGAGAGCCGTTATTTTTGACCAGAGATTTAACCGTTGTTGAAATCGCGACCATGGGGACGATGGGCCAGCATTTAAAGTTAATTTTAGAAGATAAAGCAGCGGGCTTGTCACATAAATTCGTGGGGTTCGGCGTAGCCGGCGAGTGGGTGGAAAAAATTAAAGCAGGGGATAAGGTAGAGGTGGTTTATGAGTTGGGTGTTAACGAGTGGAACGGGAACAGGGAAGTGCAGTTTAAGATTGTGGATTTACAGTTGTATGCGAATAGCGACGCGAATAAATATGAGAAGCATACGAATAGCGATGCTAATAAATACGAATATCATGCGAATCGGGTTGACGCGTGTTTGGTCAATGAGGCGGGCAAAGAAGACGAGAGCGATGAGGAAATGAATATTTTGCACAAGGAATTATGCTTTCGAATCAATGGGGTTTTGTATGAAGTTCAAAACCGACTAGGTAGAACATCTAATGAAAGACAATATTGCGAATTGGCCGAGTTGCTTTTCAGTCAGGCACAATTCAAATTTGAAAGAGAAAAGGAAATTCCTTTTGAATTTAAGGAAGGCAAGATTCTTGGCAATAAAGTTGATTTTTATTTAGAGGATTTAGTGCTGGTTGATTTTAAGGCGAAAAAAAATATTACCAAAGATGATTATTTCCAAATGCAAAGATATTTGCAAGCCAGTAAATTAAAGCTCGGTATGATAGTCAATTTTAAAAAATACCCCTTGGAGATAAAAAGAGTGATAAATAAAAATGGTAATCGTTGAAATATAGTGAACAGGTGAATAGCGGATTTGAATGGTATTAGAATTTATTCGTATCAATATTCGTATGATTAAGCACCACAAGCTTGTGATTTATACAGACGGCGGCGCTCGCGGCAATCCTGGTCCAGCCGGTTGCGGGGCGGTGATTTTTGATGAGAACGGCAAAAGTATTTTGGCTACCCACAAAAAATATTTATAGTGAAACAACTTAACGGCGAATACAAGATAAAAAATCAGGATCTTGGCAAACTGTTCATTAAGATTCATAATTTAAAGCAAAATTTTAAAAAAGTGAGTTTCAGTCATGTGAGAAGAGAACAAAACAAGCTGGCGGACAAGCTGGCGAATCAGGCCATAGACAAGGAGCCAAGAAATGAATCAAGAAAGCAATAAAGTAAATTGTTATATTGCTATATTTAGTTGGTGGTTGAGGAAAATAAATTTGAGAAAATAAAAAAATGGCAACAATCTTTCTTTTAAAAAAGATTATTGCCATATAGTTGCCCATTTGTTGAGACTATGGATTGTTTTTTGGTCTAACAGATCTAATAAGAATTCTGTTTCTCTCATCCACGGGAAATTTATTCCGAGCCTCCTTTGCCTGATTTTCAGTCATATATCTAACTATTTCTTGAACAGCAGGTTCCCCTCCTATTTTTAACCCCATAATGCCGGCGGCCACTTCCGCCCCTATTTTATAGGCCGCTAGTCCATCATCAGTTAAACGGAAAAGACCCCACTCATCACCTGGCTCAACATTTCCGTTCTCAATAATCTCTACTATCGTCAGCCCGATAAGCAAAGCACCACTTTGGTCTGTTAATCCATCCCCAACTGCTGACTTTCTAATTACTATTTTTTGGCCTGCCATGATACCTCCTTTGTTTTGGTCAAGGTCATTTAATCAGAAGAAGAAGAAGTCAAGGTGGGACGAGGGTTCTTTTTTATTTGCCAAAGCCAGTAATTTTTGTTAGAATTTTTTTATGATGACAGCTAAAGAATTAAGACGAAAATATATTGAATTCTTTGAGTCCAAAGACCACGCGGAAATACCGAGCGCGTCTTTAATGCCGGAAAACGATCCGTCAACTCTTTTTATTACTGCTGGTATGCAGCCATTGGCGCCGTTTTTGCTTGGTGAAAAACATCCGTCTGGCAAGAGATTAGTGAATGCGCAAAAATGCGTGCGCACAGGAGATATTGATGATGTCGGGGATAAAACCCACCACACTTTTTTTGAAATGCTTGGGCATTGGTCTCTCGGAGACTATTTTAAGAAAGAAGCGATAAAAATGAGTTATGAATTTTTAACTCAAGAATTGCAGTTAGATAAAAATAAATTAGCATTTACTGTATTTGAAGGTGATGATAATGCACTCTGCGATAAAGAAGCTGCTGAAGTTTGGCAAAGTATGGGCGTGAATGAAAAAAGAATCGCATATTTGCCAAAAAAAGACAATTGGTGGGAGCCGACTGGAGCAAGCGGGCCATGCGGTCCTTGCACGGAAATGTTTTACTGGAGTGATAATGAAAATCCGGCGCCAGAAGTTTTTGACCCAGCTGACAAGCGCTGGGTGGAAATTGGCAATGATGTTTTAATGCAATATGAAAAAATCGGTGAAAATAATTATGCGCCTGCCAAACAAAAAAATATTGATAATGGCACTGGTCTAGAACGGCTTTTGGCTGTGATGAATGGTTTGGAAGATAATTACCGCACAGATTTGTTTTGGCCGATTATTGAGAAAATTGAGGAGTTGAGTGGGAAAAAATATGATGA